>CAMBKU010000061.1 GCA_945868305.1 uncultured Lachnospiraceae bacterium
ATGTTTTCCCAAACTATTTCACCGGTTTTTGCAATTATTCTCCCTGATTTAACAGATACTGGTAATCCGACTTTTTCACCTGTAAGGCATCATAAGTGGCACGCACTGCTGTAATCCTGCGATTCAAACCATCCAGATGATCCATCAAATGCACATCATCCGTTTCCTGCGAAAGCTGTCTCGCTTCATTACAAAGTTCCCTGATATCGCGCTGGCAATCCTGAATCTCCGTATCAATATCTGTAATCTGCATTTTTAAAATTTCCTCAATCTTCATAGTAAATACCTCCTGCTTTTGTTTGATAAGTACTCCTGTTGCTTACACCGTCTTGTAACTACTTTTATCATACCATATTATGCTTATTTCTTCGAGTTCTTTTTGAAAAAAAGATGAAAAAATACCGTGCACAGGAACATAAGCGCCGCCCCCGCAGATATTGCTGCTCCTGCTTTTAGCCCTGGTGTCTCATAATGTAGTTCTATTTCATGATTTCCTTCCGAAAGCGTAACGCCAATCAGACTCTCCATAAATGGTTCCATCTGTGTTTTCTTTCCATCCACATAAAGTGTCCAGCCTTCTTCACAGGGAATTGAAAAAACCAGTTTTCCCGGCATCTGCATATCAATATACCCTTTCACGCTCCGGTCAGACCATTCATCCAGCGTCATTGTCTGTGCATTTAAAGTCTGATACGCCGTATCCAGGCTATCCAGATTTAAAGCATACGCCTGCACCATCAGTTCTGGCACGTCCGAGCAGGAAATCTTAACCTCTGTTCCTGCCTCGCACCAGCCGAGATCCAGCAGATACATATGGCTGCACTTATTAAATGTACGCTGTCTACCTCCTACATCCGCAGTAATAACATTGGCCGCACTATTCATATAGCTTGCATAGATATAGCTGTCCTCAGTCACCTTTATAACTGTATCTCCCCCGCTCTTTTCCACAGTGAGCTGATTTAACAGATCTTCTTCTGCTCCCAGACTCCTGGCAAGGGAATTTTGTGCCTGTACTGCCGTTCCTTCTTTAAAATCCCAATTTTTCTCCAAATCCTGTGGCACCACAAAGCCTAATGGCAATACATACTTATTCTCATAAAGATAAATACCACCACTTTCCCCTGCAAGGGTACGCAAAGGACTTTCTTCTTGCGGGCTTGTCGTCAACATATATTTCACAGAGAGCATGGCAGACATTAACGGTGTTGCTCCATTATAGCAGTAATAATTCTTTCCGCCTTCCATACCAAGCTCCCGGTAAAATGTTCCGACACTGTAATTCATAAGGGAGGAAAACAATGACGCCGAACGATATCCCGTAAGACTGGATTCATTCTTTGTCATCCGTTCCCATTTCTCCGTACGGTAAAACCCATCTGTCTGCTCCTCCGCCCATCTCTCCAGCTCCTTATAATCCTCCCAATGTGCCGTATACTGGGTACGGTTTGTCGTCTTAACACCAGTCAGATCCATATTGATTCCCACCTCTGAAACAGCAAGAAAAAATACCATTCCATAAAACACTATAGAACGCTTTCCACCAGAAAGACGTGCGATGGCAATTAACAGCGTATAACCAAACAACAACACCGCTGTCATAAGGATTGCATTCATCGATACCATTTCCCGATCTGTGCAAAGTACACATCCAATCAAAAAACCTCCACATACGAGAACTGCTGCCACAATATGCCAGATACGGTTTCCCTTTAACTCTTTCAGTTCCCAAAAAGACATCACCAGGAGAACAAATACATAGAGGAAAGACTGCCTTCCCGGCAGACTGTCCGGAAAATGAAGTCCATGCCAGATAAAGTCCATCCAGTTATTGGCAAAGCTGAGTAAAAAGAACGCCAGCGCCAGAAAACGAACCAGTTTCTTTTGAACCGGAATGTTCCGGTTCAAAAGATACAGCACCATAAGGAGCAACACAGCCACACCACAGTAAAGATTCGGCCAATGCTCTCTCCCCGTATAGACCGTGACCCCCATACAATGTCTCGCAAGTTCATCAAAGATAGAAAAATACCATGTAAAATCCTCTGGGAAATTGAATGTTCCTGACCCACTATAACCAAGGATAATCATCTCCGGAACTAATAGTACCGCTCCCATTCCTCCGGCAAGCAGTGAATACAAGAAAAAGTCTGCACAGTTCTTAACATCCAACCTTCGCTGTTCCACCTGCATCACAATAAAATAAAACACCAAAAAAATGCAGATCATTATGGAGATATAGTAATTGGACAGAATCGACAATGCCAAAAGCAGGCAGTACAGATAGCATTTTCCCTCATATACCAAACGTTCCAGTGCCAGTATGATAAGCGGTGCAAGCATAATACAGTCCAGCCACATAATATTCCAGCTATAAGCGGAAACAAAAGCTGAAAGAGCATAAAACATAGATACTAACGTCACCAGATAACTGTCACTTTTAAAATGTTTTCCCAGATAAACAGCAAAAAACAAACCGCAAAGAGCAATCTTTATAAGTACCAGCACCGTCATAAATTCAATCAGATATTTTTCTGGGCAAAAAAACACCAGCCAGTTAAGCGGGCTTGCCAAATAGTAAGCAAACGTTGCCACAAAATCAGATCCCAGCCCAAGATTCCAGGAAAACATCAGACTTTCATGATTTTTCAGTTTATGCAAAAACTCCATGAAAAAAGGCGCATACTGGTGATACATATCAATATGAAGAAAACTGTTTTCCCCAAAGGGATATATACCGTGCCCAATACAAACCGCAGACATAACAAAAAGCGGTATAAAAAAAGACAGGATAAACGGCATTTTTTTTGAATGAATTTTTTGCAAGAGCCACTGCTTCATCTCTCTTACTCTCCTTTAGTAGCATCAAACAGTTGATAGTACTGTAATTTCTTATAAGTATTTAAAGCCTCCGTCTCAGAAACCGACTGTTCCTTTCCATCCACATCCACGACACGCTCTGATGAAACAACAGGTATCTCACCACTCAGTTCGAGCAGATAGCTCTGATAGGCAGATAATGGCACTCCTGCCTCATCCAGCACCTTTGCCGCCAGATAGTTGGCACTGATATCTTCGTTTGTACCTTCCCGGATATCATAATTTGCCCAAATAACATAAGGTACTTCATAGTGCTTCGCTTCCTCCTCCGGGGACAACGAATCAGCGCTGATTCCATTTGCTGTAAGAATCGGCTGTACCACAGAATCTGTCGGCTGATGATCTCCAAAGAAAACAATAACCGTCGGCTCCATCTGTCCCGCGAAATAGGTCACCAGACTTTCAAGCGCTGCATCGCTTAACTTAATCAGGGAAAGGTACTGCGATAATGCCTGCGTATTCGCCCCCTCTACTGTAATGTCCTCTTTCAGGTTCATATAGCTTTCCGTATAAGGGCTGTGATTCTGCATGGTCACATTAAACAGGAACATAGGCTGTCCAGCTTCTTTGTTTTCATAGATTTCTATAATCTTATCAACGCAGGACGCATCATCCACATATTTGCGCACATAAGACGGCGTGGTAAACGCATCGATAAAATACGCGTGTTCAAATCCAAGATACGGATAAACTTTATCCCGGTTCCAGCCGGTAGAATAATATGGATGCATGGCATAGGTCACATAGCCCATCTCTTTTAAATCGGAAACAACCGACGGAATCTCTCCCATAATATACTGCTGATACGGAATACTTCCTGCCGGAAGAAAAGCCATCGTATTTCCAGTCAGAAATTCAAACTCAGTATTTGCAGTGTTTCCACCTTTAACAGATACATTTAATAACCCGGTGATTGTATTATCTGCCCCCTGTTGCAAACTGTGAACAAAGGGCATATAATCCTGATTCACCGTAAACTCTCCTAATACTGCCGGATCAGAAAACGCTTCATCCATAACCACGATAATATTCGGCATCTGCGCCATATCCTCTGTTTTATCCTCTGTTGTATGCTTCCCGTAGGATTCGAGAATTTCCTGCGCCTGTGCAGCACTGTACCCCTCCGGCTTTTCCACTGACAGATATTGTAAATCCATAAGAAACGTAACGGCAAATCCATCCGCCTGGCTCATATAGGCCGGTGTAAACAAAAACGGATACAGCCGAAATTTACTCACCATCGTGTCATTCTGCAACATCTTTGTAAATCCAAATATCAATGCCAAGGTACACATCACCGCTATCAGCCGCTTTACAAGCTTCCATGTGTTTATCGTAAGTTTCAGAAAAAAAATTTCAAAAAAAAGCAACACCAAAAATCCTGATATTGTAAGAATCTGGCGTTTTCCAAGTGTATAATCATAGCTCCCCGCCACACTTACCGCCGTCTGAATCGAAAAAATATCCCAGGGTACAATCGGATTTCCCCGAAATGAAAGCACATAAAAATTTGCCAGTCCAGCAACAAAAGCAAACACGGTCTCTAAAACAAGTGCGATACGAAGCCGTCCAGTAATAAAAAATAAAAACAGCATCAGCAATTCAAAAAACAGAATATTTAAAATCTGCGCCCGCCACCTGGTCATGACAAAAGCATTCATATGAAACGCTTCCATCAGATAATATATGGCAACCGGGCACAAAAACATCCCAAGCCAGCTTAATATTTTCTTCCAGTCTCTTTTTATACCTATCTTCATACTGTTTCCTTTTTCATATTTTTTCTGCATTCCGCAGTCTTTCCCTATTATAATACTTTCAAAAAAAAGTGCAACTTTTGCAAGTTGCACTTTTCTTAAATCCATCTTTAATTTTTACCATGTACCATCATAATTCGGAATAATACTTGCCCAATTCGGCGCACCTATTACTTCCAGATAGCTGTCGGTACAATTATGCCCTTCTTTTGTATCCATATATTGGAATACAGTGAATGCCTCACGCGGACTGTCATTTGAATCTTTCAAGCCAAGATCAAACGGCCCGTCTGTACCCTCATCTCTATAAGAACGGAAAACGACCGCATCTACCATGTTATTGTATTGTGCGGCATAAAAAGTATACGCCAAAGCTGCCGCCTGTACTCTCGGGCCTTCCGTAGAATAATTAAATCCCTGCTCCGAAAGAATAATTCTGCAATTTTCTCCAAAATGAAGTTTCACATAATCTGTCAAAACAGACAGATTCGAAGCACAAATAAATCTGGAATTTTCATCATTCGTTGTAAGCCCGGAATTCGACCATATACTGGATGAATACATCATATGCGGAGCATATAAATGATATGCGATATTCCATTCTACATTCGAATCTATTTCATGCATCCTATACCAGAAATAGAAAAGGAAGTCTTTTCCTGCAATTCCCCTTCCTTCATCATTATCTGTCCAACTGTGATCCAGCGAAATATACTGACGTATTCCGGATACCCCGGTTGCCTGGACTTCCCGGTAGAGATTCAGATAATTTCCTACCGCAATATTGACGTTTGTCACCAAATCCAGCGTTCCCGTATAGTTATATGCATCCGGCATATTCACTTCATTTCCGATAATCCAATGTTTGACCGGGTGATCCGTCACAAAGGTCTTTGCCATATACTTCATCAAAGCCTTTACTTCCTGATTATCCGGATTTAATGCATAGAGTCTGGTCGAATCTGTTGCCCCGGCTCCCGCCACCATCATGCCCCGGCTCGCACATTCCGCATTTCCTCTCATCAGAAGAATAAAAGTGACCTCCATTCCCTGTTCGTTTGCAGCATCAACCTTTTGCCACAACACCTCCGCATAATTGGTCACATAATGTGTTTGTCCGTCATAATCATAATGGTAGGTAGAATTTGGATCAAAGGAAACCAACTGATCCAGATAAACATTTTCTACTATATGCTTTACCGAGACATCGCTCTTAAATGCATTATCAAATCCTTGAATACCCTTTTTGGATACAGTTGAAACAGGCTGTGTCGTTTGTGTCTGTGAACTTACCGTTCCACCATTTCCTGTCACATTTGCAAAAGAATAGCAATCCTGATCAATAATATTTCCCGCTGCATCATAAACACGGAATAACGTCCAATAATATCCATACTGTGGCTGCCATATCGTCCAAAATGCATTTTCTCCCGTTTTACACTGTCCGGTAGTATAAATCCATGCATCTTTTCCCTGTGCGAGCAGTGTACAGTCGAGAATCAACATCTCATAAGAATAATCATTATTCTGATAAGATTCGATACCAATCAGATACCCACCGCCTGCTCCTGTATACGGCATCTGGCATTTACCTTTTATTTCCGGATGATAACCGATTCCTGTTGCCGCTGTAACTACCTCTGTTGTACCGATTTCTCTTACTTCCGCCTGGATAACATAATCACCATACTTACCAGGCCGCCAGTCTATCCATTCATTTCCGGCATGCCAATCCTGTGCAACATTCCAGGTTGCATCTGTTTCGTCATAGTATAACCAACGATATTCCAGATTACTTTTCGGAACTGAGGAATTCAGAACAAGCCCGGCTTTAAATCCATTTGCATCAAGGCTAAGAATATATATTCCGGCCTCAGCACCACTTATACTGCTTCCGACTAACGGCTCATCCGCCTCGTTCTCCACCTGTATTCCTTCATCCGTTATTCCCAATGCTTCCTCTGTCTGTATATCTGCATCGGTCATTTCCAATGTTTCTTCTGTCTGTGTGCTTTCTTCTGTCACTGTCTCTGTACTAAAACTGTTCTCCGGAAAAGCTGTCTCCTCCGCCATTACCAGATCCGTACTTCCAAGCATCTGAAGAAACATCGCTGCAGTCAGTATTCCTGCAAATAATTTCTTCTTCACCCTCTCCTCCTCCGTTTCTTTTTTCAATCAAGTTATCACTATGTTGCAAGATTTATCTTAGCACACCGCTATCATATGTGCAAGCCATCCTGCCAAAATATGCCGGGCAGAATCGCCTTTCCGCCCGGCATATCACCTATTATTATTATACTTCTATCAGTTTCCTGTCCGAAACGAATTACGCCAGAGAATCATAAAGATTCTTAATATAATCATATTGGCTGTAACTGCCACTGTTATTGTATGCCGTACTGTAAATCTGTGCCAAATGAGAGCTTTTTGCTGCAGCCTCCCTCACTTCACCTACTGCCTCAGTCAGCGCCTTCCCAAATGAAGAACCACTTCCAAACGCTTCCTTTAAATCTGCCAGTTCTGCATTAAAAAGTGTCTCATAATCGGTATCCAAAGACCCATCCTTATTTACGGTAATTCCGATTTTTTCCAACTGTTCCGCAGCATTTTCCGTAATTGTATACAAGGATTTCAGATATGTCTGATTGGTCTTTCCCCCTTCCTCCGAAAGATTATCCAGCATCTTATTGTAACTTACGACAAGACTTCCGATTTTTGTAATTGCTTCATCTGTATTCTCGGCTGCTTCTGCCTTGGAAAATACAGAACTGCTGCCCTTATCCATCAGTGTGTCAAGATATTTCAAAACTGCACTGGCATTGGTTGTTGTAGATTTATAAATTCCCGATTTTTCCGCCTCATTCGAAATTCTGGCAACCACCGGATTGGATGCGATACAGGACTGCTGCAAAAGTGCACCAATTCCACTGCTTTTTTCCAACCCCTTCTCAGAATCCGACTGGCTGTTGATATAATCTAATAACGAAGCATTTGTACTGCTTGATACATGCATGATAAGACCTCCCATTTCTCTTTTACTGTCTATTATTTCGGATATATTTTATCATTCCTTAACCATCTATCCTATTTTTTCAGAAAAAAGATTTTTCTTATTGACAAACCTTTTCCTTTATGATAAATGTAAATATGTACTTGGTTACTGACGGAAAAAGTGAGATTACACTATGTGGCCAGGTATTATAACAGCCGACCGTCTGGGCAACTTCTTTTTACATAGAAGCTGCCTTTTTTTGTATCACAGGATGCAAAACCACAAAAAGAAAGGATGTATCACAGATGAAAACAGATATCGAAATCGCACAGGAAGCAGAAATGCTCCATATCAGAGAAGTTGCCGCAAAATACGGCATCAAAGAAGACGATCTTGAATTCTATGGAAAATACAAAGCAAAACTCTCTGACGAGCTTTGCAAAGAAGCAGAAAACAACAAGGACGGAAAACTCGTTCTGGTAACTGCCATCAACCCAACCCCTGCCGGAGAAGGAAAAACCACCACCAGCGTTGGTCTTGGCGATGCCCTCTCCAAACTCGGCAAAAAGACTTTGATTGCTTTAAGAGAACCTTCTCTCGGACCTTGTTTCGGCATCAAGGGCGGTGCTGCCGGCGGCGGATATGCACAGGTCGTTCCAATGGAAGATTTAAATCTCCACTTCACCGGAGACTTCCATGCCATTACCTCTGCCAACAATTTGCTTGCTGCTCTTTTGGATAACCACATTCAGCAGGGAAATGCTCTTAATATAGACACAAGACAGGTGGTATGGAAAAGATGTCTGGACATGAATGACCGCGCACTGCGCAATATCGTCATCGGTCTCGGCGCAAAAGCCGATGGTTTTGTACGAGAAGATCATTTCGTAATCACCGTTGCAACAGAAATTATGGCTATCCTCTGTCTCGCTACCGATATGGAGGATTTGAAGGATCGTCTTGGACGCATCATTGTTGCCTACAATTATAACGGTGATCCGGTTACTGCCAAAGATTTAAATGCCGTTGGCGCTATGGCTGCCCTTTTAAAAGACGCCATCAAGCCAAACATGATTCAGACCTTAGAACACACTGGTGCTTTCGTCCACGGCGGACCTTTTGCAAACATTGCCCATGGCTGTAACAGCGTAAAGGCAACCAAGACCGCTTTGAAATTAGCTGATATTGTAGTTACAGAGGCTGGCTTTGGTGCTGACCTCGGTGCCGAAAAGTTTCTGGATATCAAATGTCGGATGGCAGACTTAAAACCGGATGCTGTCGTTTTAGTTGCTACTGTCCGCGCTTTAAAATACAACGGTGGTGTTGCAAAGGAAAATCTCTCTGAAGAAAATCTTGATGCTCTTGCAAAGGGTATCTGCAACCTGGAAAAGCATATTGAAAACTTGCAGAAATTCGGCGTTCCGATTATTGTTACCTTAAACTCCTTTGTCACCGATACTGAAGCAGAATACAAGTTTATCAAAGATTTCTGTGAAGAAAGAGGTTGCGAATTTGCACTTTCCGAAGTATGGGCAAAAGGCGGCGAAGGCGGCATCCCGCTTGCAGAAAAGGTATTAAAAACCTTAGAAGAAAAAGAAAGTCATTTCAAGCCGCTTTATCCGGATGAAATGCCTCTAAAAGATAAGATTCGAACAATTGCTACTGAAATCTACGGTGCCGATGACGTGACCTACTCACCGGCTGCCAATCGCATGCTTGCGAAACTGACTGACCTTGGCTTTGGCAATTTCCCCGTTTGTATTGCCAAGACACAGTATTCTTTATCTGATGATCAAAAGAAACTGGGACGCCCAACCGGATTCAACATTAACGTTCGCGATGTCTATGTCAATGCCGGAGCTGGTTTCGTCGTTGTCATTACCGGCGCAATCATGACTATGCCAGGATTACCTAAAGTTCCTGCCGCAAATAATATTGATGTAGACGAAAACGGAAAAATCACCGGATTGTTCTAAACCATTTCCGTTCTTTCAGTATAAAAAGAAGCGGTGCATCTGGAAACACCAGTTGCACCCGCTTCTTTTTTATATCTTCTTTTCTTATAACCTCTTCATTTTTCCACAGAGCCGACTATTCCTCATAGAAAAAATCTACATCTTCATCCAGCCCATCCGTCATTTCCAACATGGCATCCTTCCAGATAGCTGCCGGATAGGAACCACCACGAAGACTATCTAAGGTTCTCGGCGTATCATAACCAACCCATACAGAAATTGTATAATACGGTGTCATACCACAGAACCAGCCGTCTTTACTGTCATTCGTCGTTCCCGTCTTTCCTGCTGCTGCAAGAGAGGAAGAAGAAGACCATTTCATACTTGCCGCCGTACCGGATTTAATAACACCTTTCATAATGTCTATCATATCCGCTGCCGCATCACTGCTGTAAACCGGAACCGCCTTATCCTCCTTATATAGTTCATCCCCGTTATCATCCACGATGGATGTAATGCAAGTAGGTGTACGGAACTCTCCCTCATTTGCCAATGTCGCATATCCACTTGCCATCTGTACCGTCGTCACACCATAAGTAAGTCCTCCTAGAGATGCTGACAGTGTATAATCCGCCGGAACGATTCGGTCAAATTTCATCTGCGTGGCAAAAGAAAGTCCGTATTTTGGTCCGATATTATTAAATACCTGATAAGCACAACCATTTTTACTGTTTACCACTGCATTGCGCAAACTCATGGAAGTGCCTGTAAGACTGGAAACCTCCACTCCCTTTTTCTGCGCTGCTTTTACATCTATATCGTATACCGTGGTATCAGGCGTATAATCCTGCATCAGCGCCGGCGTATATACAATCAACGGCTTAATGGAACTTCCCGGCTGACGATAGCTTTGGAAGGCCCGATTCAAGCTGTAAGTAGAAGATATGCTGTCCTGGGAACGTCCACCCACGATAGCAACCACTTTTCCCGTTGCATTGTCAATAACGGTCATTGCTCCCTGCAATGCATAAATCTCATTGTCCGAGTTTACTTCCCGGTCAAAAGAAAGTTCCTCATCCAAAATTGCCTGCAACGTCTCCTGCTTTTGCGTATCCAGAGAAGTATATATTTTATATCCTCCAGAATAAATGTTGGCTTTTTCCAGTTCGTACTGTTCCTCATATAACTGCTGATAATTCTTATAATCTTCTTCACTTTCAAACTCATAGCGGAACTCGAAACCGTCCAGCTTCATCAGATATTCCGCCGCACAGTCGATTGCATAGGTCGTCTCATAGTTATAAAATCCCACCGACTGTTTTTCGGTACGAACCGCAAGCTGTTCCGTCTTTGCCGCTTCACATTCTGCTTCTGTAATATACCCCATTTCATACATATCATCCAGAATCTTATTCCTCCTGGTTAATGCACGCTCCGGATGCTCATAAGGGTCATAATAAGTCGGCCGGTTTGGTATCGCACACAGATAAGCAATCTGGGAAAGATCCAGATCCTTTGCGCTCACACCAAAATATGCCTGCGCTGCTGCCTCCAATCCATAGATACCATTGCTGAAACATGCAGAATTTATGTAGTATTCCATAATCTGTTCTTTGGTATACTTTTTCGTCAAGCGGATTGCAATCATCATCTCCTTCATCTTACGCTCTACAGACACTTCACGATTTAAAAATACCGTTCGCGTAAGCTGCTGAGTAATGGTACTGGCACCTGCCACTTCATCTCCATTTGACA
This sequence comes from uncultured Lachnospiraceae bacterium, assembly GCA_945868305.1. Classification (GTDB taxonomy): domain Bacteria; phylum Bacillota; class Clostridia; order Lachnospirales; family Lachnospiraceae; genus Roseburia_D. The sequence continues at coordinate 11,340 of CAMBKU010000061.1, forward strand.
ATATATAATCCATGCTGACGCGAACAATCCCCTTAAAATCCACACCGATATTAGTCCAGAAATTCCGGTCTTCTACCGCAACAAACGCATTGACCGCATCCTTTGGTATATCATCATAAACCAGATAATTGGCATCTCCACTTTCCGACAGCTTTGCAATTACTGTTCCATCTTTATCATAAATATAGGTCGTCTCAAAAATCTTAAATGTATCTTCGGTACTGTTATCCACGCATTCATCCGCAAATTCCCGAAAGGAATTGACTTCCTTCCCATAACGGAAAAACACAAAAACACATGCTGCGATTCCCAGCGCACAGACCGCCAGCAACGGCCATTTTAGTAACATCCAGACCGTCTGAAAAAAGTCAAGGATAAAACCACCTATTAAGCGAAACACATATCCGCCCGAAGCATCCTCGCCATTTTCATGGGCATAAATCACCTGTTCGAGATAAGATTCCCTTTTTTTCTTTTTTCTTTTTTTCTTTGCCATATCATATCACTTCTTTTCTGTCCAAATACCTACTTACCATAGCATACTTTATATAGGGTTGCAATCACGTGCTTCTTAAGATTTTCTAAAAAATAAAGAAATTCTCACTTCATCTGCCGCAAAATTTCATCCACAATACAGGATGCCGTCTCCTGTTTGCTGAGTTTCGGCAATTCTTTCTCTGAATCACTGGTAATCAGTGTCACAATATTCGTATCGGTGCCAAATCCGGCTCCTTCCTGTTTCAAATTATTCGCCGCAATCATATCAATTTTCTTTTTCTTTAATTTCTCTCTTGAATTTTCCAGCATATGTTCAGTCTCCATAGAAAATCCGCAGATAAACGGGCGATTTCCTCTATGCTCACCGAGATATGCCAAAATATCGTCAGTACGCTCCATCTCGATGGAAAGTGCCCCATCCTTCTTTTTTATTTTTTCCTCTGACGTATATTTCGGACGGTAATCAGCAACTGCGGCCGCCTTAATTACAATATCCTGACTCGCATAACATTCCCTGACCGCTTCAAACATATCTTTTGCCGATATCACCGGTATCGTCTTTACAAAAAGCGGTGCTGCTAACGCTGTCCTGCCTGAAATCAGCGTCACCTCTGCTCCCCGCATGGCGCATACCTCTGCCAGTGCATACCCCATCTTTCCAGTAGAGTGATTACTTATATAGCGCACTGGATCCAGCTTTTCCTGTGTCGGTCCCGCCGTTACAAGAACTTTCTTTCCTGCAAGATCCTTCGGATAAACTGCTTTTAAAATATACTGATACAATGTTTCCGGCTCCGGCATCTTACCAGCCCCGGTATCTCCACACGCAAGATATCCGTTTGCCGGAGTAATAACTTCCATGCCGTAATGTTCCAGTTTTTTTAAATTATCCTGCACAATCGGATTTTCATACATATTCGTATTCATTGCCGGAGAAATAATCTTTGGACATTTCGCTGCAAGCAGCGTTGTCGTTAACATATCATCTGCGATTCCATTTGCCGCCTTACCAATAATATTTGCCGATGCGGGCGCAACCAAAAAAACATCACTTTGTTTTGCCAGTGACACATGTTCCACACTGTACTGAAAATTACGGTCAAAAGTATCCACCAGACACTTATTTCCCGTTAATGTCTCAAAAGTAATCGGATTAATGAAATTTGTTGCATTTTGGGTCATAATCACTGTGACATCAGCCTTTGCCTTCACCAGCATACTTGCCAGATTTGCTATTTTATATGCTGCAATGCTCCCGGTTACTCCGAGAACAATATGTTTTCCTTGTAACATCAATAACTTCCTTTCTGTCTGTGCGGATTTTCTTCCATGTTTTTATCGTAAATAATCTTTAACCCCTTTAGCGCCAGCTCATCATCCACAATCACCGAATGTCTGCAGTGTGAGACAATGACCTTTGCCGGTCCTCCTGTGGCAATAATTTTCGGCAATACCCCGATTTCCTCTGCAACCCGGTCAATCATTCCATCGAGACAGGACGCCTGACCGTAAACGATACCGCTTTTCATGCATTCAATCGTATTTTTTCCAATGGTCCGCTTTGGTGCCTCCAGACTGATGCGCGGAAGCTGCGATGTCTTTTCTACCAGGGATTCCAATGATACTCTCACCCCCGGGAAAATCATACCTCCAATATAATTTTTCTTTTCATCAATAACACTTACCGTTGTTGCTGTTCCCATATCAATCACAATAAGCGGTGCTCCGTAACAACGAATCCCAGCTACTGCATGCACCACCAGGTCACTCCCTACCTGTCCCGGATTGTCCATACAGATATTTAGTCCGGTCTTTACACCCGGCCCTACGACAATCTGCCTTACATTTACAATCTTTGCAATCGCCTGCTTTATAGTATTAACCAATGGAGGCACCACAGAAGATATAATCGCCCCCTGGATTTCTTTCATGTTTATTCCATATAATTCAAGAACAGTCTTAAATTCCACCGCATATTCCAATTCTGTTTTTGCGATATCCGTCGCCGCTTGTTCTACAAAGTAAATTTTCTTATCATCTATACATCCTATCAAAATATTGGTATTTCCTATGTCAACCGCAAGTATCATTTTTTTCCTCTCTTTTATCCAACTATAAAACCTGTCACTACCCAAAGGCCACCTTCAGTGCGGCAACTTTCTTTGCATACAATGTAACTAGAGAAAGTCCCGCAGGGAATTCCCTGCGGGGTTCTTTGTCTGTATTCTGTCTCGCCTACTCGATTTTATATTATTATATTATTAACTTTTTTCTTTACTCTGCATTGGCTTCCCGGTATGCCGTAACCGGTTTGATTTTGTAAAGCACTTCACCAACAGCAACCGTAATGAAACCAGCAACTATTGCCTCCGGGATACCGTTCGTTCCTACGATTCCCATAATCACTCCGAACAATGCTTTCGCTGATACACCAACTGCTTCTGCATAGCTGTCCTGAAACAACAAATAGATTCCTCCCATAACAAGAATGGTATTGGTTAATGCTCCGCACACTCCGGCGAATGCAAATCCAAAAAATCTGGAACCCTTTTTTACATGTTTGCGTATCCAGCAAAATACGAAATAAGGAACAACACCAACTAAAATTCTCGGCACAAAGCAGATAATCACGCTCTTTATTGCTCCGACTCCGCCTTCCATCCCTGCCGCAAGAACTGGCGAGAATACAAAAGAAGATACGGTTCCTCCTACAAAAGTTGCCTTCAACATACTGGTAAGTCCAAAAATGAAACCTAAAAACGCACCCAGCTTCGGTCCTAAAAACAGTGCACCTAAAATAACCGGGATGTGAATAATGGTCGCATTGATAACTCCCAATGGTATGTAACCAAAAGGCGTGAATGCCATAATCACGATTATGGCTGCGAACAGTGCTGTCAGCACCATCTCGTAAGTTTTTTGACTTCTCATATGAAATTTTCCTCCTGTTATTATTCTCGTAATCGAGATACAATACAGAAAATATTTTAGCATACCTTTCCTCTTCCCGCAAGTTTCTTACATGTTTTCTATTTTCATCAGCAAAATTCTTTTCACTCGTCACCATAACAAAAAAAGAACCCCGGTTGGCAGTCCGGGGTTCCTCGGGGAAACAGCATATCACAGCCTGTTGGCAGGTGGCTGAAATACAACTGCATAAATAATCCTTTTTCTAATTTCTCATAAATACATTTATTTTCGACAGTTTGCTTATTTTCAGGAATGCAGACACATAAATAAATATTTATACTGTTTCCATTCATAAAAATAATTTGTATATACGAGTCTTATATAAAAGTATCATCTCCCCATGGTCACACAGTGGTTACATAAAAACGAATTTCATTTTTACCACATAGAGAATAATTATTCTCTTATGGGTATTATAGTGCTAAAGATGGTTATTTGCAACCATAATTCGACAAAATTTTCTCAATGTACTTTATTTCATACATAAAAATTTTTTCTTTCCGTGATTTTATTGCACTTTTTTTCCTGCGTGCTATAATATGTGATATGGAAGTATAGCTCAGCTGGGATGAGCGTCCGCCTCACACGCGAAAGGTCATGGGTTCGAGCCCCATTACTTCCACTTCTGTTTCA
>CAMBKU010000062.1 GCA_945868305.1 uncultured Lachnospiraceae bacterium
GATTGGACATCGTTTTCAAGATTTAGTATTGCAGATATGCGATTTATGGTGTAGTATGCAAAGAGAAAAAAAGTGGAGGTGTCATATTATGAAAAAGAAATTCGGAATTAAGGAAGTTGTGGCAATTGGTATCGGAACTGCATTATTTGTAGCATTGACTCAGGTGCAGATTCCAATCGGTATTCCAAATACCTATTTACAGCCAAGAATGGCTGTACTTGCGTTCCTTGCGGCTGTATTTGGACCAATCGTAGGAGGCGTTGTAGGACTGCTTGGACATGCATTGGGAGATGCTGTATTCTATGGAAGCGTATGGTGGAGCTGGGTATTCCCGGAAGTAGTTGTTGGAGTTGTAATCGGTCTGTTTGCTAAGAAATACGCTATCAAAGAAGGCGGATTTGATAAAAAGGCCATCGTGTTGTTTAATGTGGCACAGGTATTGTCAAATGTGGTCGCATGGATTGTGGTAGCTCCGGTTTTGGATATTTTGATCTATGCAGAACCTGCAAATAAAGTATTCGTACAGGGTGCTTTTGCAGCACTTGGCAATGTGCTGATTATCGGTATTCTTGGAACCTTGCTTGCAGTTGGTTATTCCAAGATAGGAGCGAAATCTTCCAGTCTTGAAAAAGAGGATTAAGGAAATGGAACCGATTATTGAGTTTAAGAATTTTACATTTCGGTATCAATCACAAAAGGAGCCTTCTCTTCGGGATATTTGTCTTAGCATTTATCCCGGAGAAAAGGTATTGATTGTGGGGCCGTCCGGATCGGGTAAGTCAACACTTGCCCATTGTATCAATGGGCTGGTTCCTTTTTCTTTTCCAGGTGAGGTGACAGGTGAACTTGCCATTGCAGGGGAGAACCCGAAGGAACTTGGGATATTTGGAATGTCTAAGCATGTCGGTACCGTGCTGCAGGATACAGATGGGCAGTTTGTGGGGCTCACCGTTGCGGAGGATATTGCCTTTGCGTTGGAAAATGACAGGGTTTCGACAGAGGAAATGCATAGAAGGGTGTTGGAGGCGGCAGCCTGTGTCGAGGTGGAAGGATTGTTAGATCATGCGCCTGGTGAACTTTCCGGGGGACAAAAGCAGCGTGTGTCCATGGCTGGTGTTATGGTTGATGATGTAGAGGTACTCCTGTTTGATGAGCCGTTGGCAAATCTGGATCCGTTAACGGGAAAGCGGACAATGGAGCAGATTGACCGGATTCACAGAGAGAAAAACAAGACCATTCTTATTATTGAGCATCGAATCGAGGATGCGCTTTGTATCGATGTTGACAGAGTGATTTTAGTAAATGACGGACAGATTCTTGCAGATACAACACCAAATGAGCTGCTCGCAGGCAGTCTGCTTGCAGAAAACGGAATAAGAGAGCCGCTTTACATTACGGCATTAAAGCATGCGGGGTGTAAGATAACAGAGGAACAGAACCCACAGCATATGGAAACCATAGAGCTAGGAGAAATGAAAACGAGCGTTCAGGAATGGTTAAAAAAAACGAAGCAGCCGGAGCTGTTCCATAGGGCAGATTCAATATTGCGTGTGGAGAATTTATCTTTTTCCTATGAAAAAGGGAAAAATGTGCTGGCGGATATCTCTTTTGATATTAAGGCAGGAGAAATGATTAGTATTGTAGGCAAAAATGGCGCCGGAAAATCTACCTTATCCGGTTTGATTTGTGGATTTTATACACCGGATCAGGGCAATATTTACTGGAAAAATCAGGATATTTCGGCTCTTTCGATAAAGGAAAGAGGAGAAAAGATTGGTTTTGTACTCCAAAGCCCGAATCAGATGATTAGTAAGCCCATGATTTATGATGAGGTCGCGCTGGGGCTTACCGTACGTGGAGTACCGGAAGCTGAGATAAAGGAGAGGGTAGATGCGATATTGCGCATTTGTGGATTGTACCCATACCGTAATTGGCCGGTATCTGCATTGAGTTTTGGTCAGAAAAAACGAGTATCCATTGCCTCTATTCTAGTATTGAATCCGGAGGTTATTATACTGGATGAGCCGACGGCGGGACAGGATTACAGAAATTACACGGAAATCATGGAGTTTTTGCGGGCCATGAATCAAAGACTTGGCGTTACCATTATTATGATCACACACGATATGCATTTGATGCTGGAATATACGGATCGGGCGCTCGTTGTTGCGGATGGAAAATTATTGGCAGATACAGAGCCTGCAAGCGTATTGACGAATGAGGAACTGGCGAATCAGGCATATCTGAAAAAAACATCCCTGTATGATCTGGCAGCTTCATGTGGAATTTTGGATCCGACTGAGTTTGTAAAACGTTTTATTGCATTTGAACGTGAAGAACGGAGGAAACAGGATGTCTAAGATATTATCGTATGAAAAGAAAGATACGTGGATACACGAATTAAGCGGCGTAACAAAACTTTTGTTTTTTCTGTTGTGGTGTGTGGTCAGTATGGTGAGTTATGATACCAGAATACTGGTGGTCATGGTCGTGTTGAGTTTTATTATTTTCAGAATGTCTAAGACGAGATGGCAACAGGTAGGAACTGTATTTAAATTCGTATTATTTTTCCTGATTATGAATCTGCTTTTTGTGTTCTTATTTTCTCCGTACCAGGGGACGGAAATTTATGGAACAAAGACAGTATTGTTCCATATTGCAGGACATTATGACATGACCAAGGAACAACTGTTTTATGAAGGAAATATGATACTGAAATACATGACGGTAGTTCCGGCAGTCTTTATGTTTCTTGTCACCACAAATCCCAGTGAATTGGCGGCATCTTTAAATAAAATTGGCGTTCATTATAATGTGGGATATGCATTATCCATAGCATTGCGTTACATACCGGATGTGCAAAAAGATTTTGCAAAGATCAAAAATGCCCAGGCGGCCAGAGGAATTGAAATGTCGAATAAGGCAGGTTTGCTTCAGCGGATAAAAAATGTATCTGCGATTCTGTTTCCTTTGATTTTTACCAGCATGGATCGTATCGATGTAGTGAGTAATGCTATGGAACTTCGAGGATTTGGGAAATACCGAAAACGGACCTGGTACTCATCAAGACCGCTTCAGAGGAATGATTACCTGGTGATTGTGTTTATTGTTGTATTTACGATTGCGGCTTTTGTTATCACATTTTGGGATGGTAGCCGGTTTTATAATCCGTTTGTGTAAGAAAGTATGCAAAAGAAATGAAACTAGATGAAGCGGTGGAACGTGCCGTAGGTGAGAGCATAAAATTTGAAAATATTGAAACAAAATTTCAAAAAAGAGCGGGTGCAGGAGATGAGAAAGTCTCCTGCACCCGCTTTTTTTGCGGCTGAACACGTTTTCATAATTTGACATTTTGGGGCTTTCAATGGTGGTATTATTTCATAAAAACATATAAACATACTATAAAAAAGTGCTGAAACAGTGAAAAATGTGAAAACGGTTTCACGAATCGTCTTTGAACTTCCATACCTCTCGAGTATATAATCGTCCCAAGAACAGGAGGAAAAGCCATGAAAGAAGCGAAAGATGAAATCAGAGAAAACGATAACAGCTATATCATTAACGTGGAACATCTGAACAAACAGTTCATAGTAGATAAACAGCCGATGGAAGTATTGCATGATATTAATCTGAAAATCAAGAAAGGCGAATTTATCACAATTGTAGGTCACAGTGGCTGCGGAAAGAGTACATTACTGAAAATCATGTGCGGGTTGGTGGATTACGAAGATGGAATCGTTGAGAGAAATGGTCATGCAGTCGTAGGACCGGGACCCAAATGTGGAATGGTATTTCAGGATCACAGGCTTTTGCCCTGGCTCAAAATAAAAGATAATGTAGGCTTTGGATTAAAGAATCTGCCAAAACAGGAGAGAGAAGAGAAAGTCAGAAAGCATCTTGAGATGGTAGGCCTGAAAGGATTTGAAAACAGTTATCCAAGCCAGTTATCCGGTGGTATGTCACAGAGAGCTGCAATTGCAAGGGGACTTGCAAATAATCCTACTATCCTTCTTTTGGACGAACCATTTGGCGCATTAGATGCACTTACAAGAATCCAGATGCAGAAGGAAATCCTGCGGATTCAGGAAGAAGAAAAGACAACAATGGTGATGGTTACGCATGATATAGATGAGGCGATTTATCTAGGTGACCGAATTGTGGTTATGTCTGCAAGACCGGGAGAGATTAAAGAAATCATCGAGGTGGACAAGGCGGAGTCAAGAAAACGCAGCGGTGCAGGGTTCGCAGCATATAAAAAGAGAATTTATGACTACTTCTTTGAGGATTCGGATGTAGAATATGATGTTGAATATGTGATATAGAAAGGAGAAGTGCAGATGAAAACAGATAGAACCCCCAAAATTGGTTTTGGGATTCGTAAAATAATACTGGCATTGGTGATTCCTTTTATCATCGTGCTAATATGGCTCTATGCAACGATGTATACATCTATCCCACATGGAATCCTTCCTACCATTCCGGAAGTGGGTCAGACATTTGTGGAGATGCTAAAGAGTGGACAGATGAAAGAAGATATATTGATCAGTATATCGAGAGTGCTGAAGGGATATTTGATATCTGCTGTTTTAGGGATATTCTTTGGTTCATTGATTGGTATGTACCAACCAGTTAAAGAATTGTTGGTTCCTATTATTACGGTTATTCGCCAAATTCCGATGATTGCATGGATTCCTTTGATTGTTTTGTGGTGTGGAATTGGGGAAACGTCAAAGGTTGTTATTATTGTACTGGTAGCTTTTTTTCAGATACTTGTGAATACACAAAGTGGAATTGAGAGTACACCCAAAGGATATATTGAAGTGGCAAAACTATATAAGCTTAGTAGGTGGAAAACATTTACAAAAGTATATCTTCCCCATGCTGTTCCACAGATATTAGTGGGATTAAGGCTCGGACTGGGCGGCTCATGGATGGCGGTTGTTGCAGCTGAGTTAATTGCAGCAACCAGTGGTATTGGATATCGAATGAGTTCGGCAAGAAGTAATATGCAATCAGATGTAGTAATTGTATGTATGATTGTGGTAGGAATTGTCGGTGTTTTAATGGATAAAGGGATAGGAGTTATTTTTGCCGCCTTGACGCCATGGAGAAAAGTAGAAAATGAAAACAGAAAAGAGGAATGAAAATGAGTAAAGAGATTACATTGAGGGAGAAAGCACAGAGGATATATGAATATGCATTTACGATTGTGTGGACAGATGCTATGACGAGTGGCAATCAGGAATTTTATACGACGTTACGGCATAATCGGAAATTTATAGAGGCGGAGCGAAGAATGTATAAACCGAACCAGGATACGCTATATTCCTTTCTTCCAATTCAGCTGGAGCATACACCATATATATTAGAAATACCGGAATTAGAGGATAAAAGCAGATATTTACTTGTGAATATATTGAATTTGAAGACGGAAATGGTTTTAACACGAGGAAGTAAAAATGAGAAAAATGGCGCAGGAAAATATATTATTCTGTATCGTGATGCAGAAGTTCCGGAAGAGTATAAGGACTATATCCCGATTCGGAGTGAAGATTCCAGAAATTATTTCATTATACGATTGGAATCGTATGGTGAAGCTGATTATGAAACTGCCAATGCCATTCAGGATCAATTTGTGATGCGGGCGTTGTATCCGGAAAGGATTGTAGAAAGACGTTCGTTGCCGACAAAATATAATGGGCAGTCATCCTTTATGACAGAAATGAAGCCAGATGAGTTTATAGATCGATTGATGGGAACACTGGCTGATACGAAACATGATGATATAATGTTGGAATACATGAAGGATTTGCAATTGACGGATGAGAAAGTTACATATGATTCTTTGCCTTTAGATATCCAAAAAGATATTCAGGCAGGATTTTCAGATGGTCTTCAGGCTATATTGAACTATTCCGGTCCAGAAGGGTATGAGTCAAATGGCTGGCGTGCTTATATTGATTCGGTGGGAGATTATGGAAAAAAGTACCGTTATCGGGCATACATTAATTATTTTGCAGTTATGCCTAATTTATATACGGATACTATATACCCGAATTTAGAGACGGATTCGAATGGGAAGAAGTTGGATAGCCACAAAACATATAAGTTACATTTTAAGAAAGACGGCTTGCCACAGGCAGACTATTTTTGGTCAATTATTCTATATGGAGCACCAAGTGAGCAGTTAGTGATTAACCCATATAAGAAATATCTGATTAACAGTCATGGAATTGATGATTTCTATTTTAATGAAGATGGTTCATTAGATGTTATAATTGGACCTGAAAAACCAGTGGATGATCGATATTTCGCTAATTGGATTCCTTCTCCATATGAAGAGGATTCATTTACACTTTTGATGAGAATTTATGGGCCGACACAGGAATTATTAGATAAAAAATGGGAATTTCCGACAGTATTGCCGGTTGAATAAAGAAAAAGGAGATTAAGATTATGAGAAAAAGTACGAAACAATTAGGAACTATTTTGTTAGCAACAGTAATGGTATTAGGTCTTGCAGGATGTGGAAAGAAGGATGCAGAGACAGAAACGACGGAAGCGAATATAATAACAACTGAGGTTGCAGACAAAGAGGAAAAAGTGATTCGAGTGGGAGGTCCAGGAGCAGAGGAATCGGCGTTAAATATGGAACTAATGAATGTTGCATACAGACAAGGATATCTGGAGGAAGAATTGAGAAATGCAGGTTATGAGTTAGAGTTTACTTTTTTTGCAGGTGGAGGTCCGGGAATAAATGAGGCTTTGGCTGCGGATGAAATTGATGTGGCAACTTATGGTGATTTACCGGCATTTGTAGGAAAGAGTAATGGTGTAGATACAACATTGATTGCTTCTGACAATGCGGATTTGCAGTATGGAATCGTAGTTGCGAACGATGAAATTCAGGATGCAAAGGATTTGGAAGGAAAAAATGTAATTGTTCCAGAAGGAACGGCAATTCAATATTTCTGGGAAAATTATGCAAAGGAAAAAGGAATTGATACAAGCAAGGTTAATATCATCAATGCGGTGGAAGATGCAGCCTCTTTGTTAATGACGGGAGATGCAGATGCAATTGTGTCAACAACATGTGGAGCTCAGAGTTATGTTTATAAAGGAGTAGGAAGAATTCTGGATACTGGTGCGGGATTAGAAAATGCCCATTCTTCTTATGTAACTGTTGTTAAGAATTCTTTCTTGAAGGAAAATCCGGATGCGGCAGTAGCAATAAATAAAGCACTTATTGATGCATATGATGCGGTTTTGAAAGATGAAAATGTACTTTATGAATCTAGTGCAGGAACAAATCTTCCGGCTGAAGAATGGAAAAAAGTATATGCATATGACACATCATTTTCTTATTTAACACCGGAAATTACATCTTCTGAGAAAGAATATTGGCAGAATTTTAATCAATGGCTTGTGGATCATAAGTTAATAGACGAGAAGTTGGATTTGGATGTCTTTGTTGATACATCTTATTATGAGAAAGCAATTTCTGAATAGATGAAATGATAGATAGGGGATAGAAAATGGGAAATGATACGGTTGAAAAATTATATCAGGCATATGTCTATGCGATACCGCTTGTAATGTATCAATTACAACGAATATCTTCGACCAATACAGAAAAAGCAACTTCAGAGAAAGCTCCGGTAAATCAGTATATACATGCCAAGGGATTGGCAAATGCAAAATCAAAATACATTGTAATGCTTAATATGGACACCGTGTATTCTCATATCTATTTTGATTTAAAAAAAGAGCCCATTTATGTGAAAAAACCAGTTGCTGACAGATATAATTCATTGGAGTTGATCGATGCTTATGGGGATTATATTGATATTTTGGGCACAGGGTTTGTTGGTGGAAATGAAGAAGTAGAAGCGGTTTTGGTAGGACCGGATTATAGGGGAAAACTTCCGGATGATATATATGTGATTCATTCGCCTACCAATGATTTGTGGGGATTTATTCGAATCTTATCAAAAACAAATAATGATGAAGATTACCATAATATCAGAAGGATTCAAGAGGGTTATGAGGTACGACCATTATCTTACCGGAATGCAGTTTATATGCAGCCAGATGGAATCTATCGGTTGGAGAATGATTTTGTCCCATTTGAAAAGCTGAATCAACTTTCAACGGAAGAAGTATTTGAAATTTTTAATAGCAATATACAGGATAATCCGGGAAAAAATTATGACAAGGTGTTGCTAGAAAGTGTTGCAGAATATGGAATCGGAGCGGGAAAAACGTTTTTACTCGAAAATTTGCCGGAAACGATCCAGGATGACGTTGGAAAGTTTCATGAAAGGATGATAGAAGAATTTACAAATAGCCAATATGGTTATCAGGTTGGAGACTGGCTGTTATCGCATCATTCTATTGCTGATTTTAAAAAAGATTATATATTCCGGGCATATATTGCATGGGGGGGAGCCGGAGCAAATCCAGTTGAAATGGCAATTTATCCGAGCCATTTGATAAAAAGTGGAGCAGATACAGTGATTCATTTTTTTGAAAAACCCCCAGTTCGGGTAGAAGAAGGTGGATTTTGGTCTATCTCAGTCTATGGACTTAACAAATTTGTTATTCCAAATGAACAAAATCGTTTCGGCTTAAATGATCGTAGCAATCTTGTATACAATAAAGATGGTTCTTTTGATATTTTGATTCAAAAGGATAGACCAGAACGAGAAATGGTAAATAATTGGATTCCAAATGCAGGGCAGCCAGTATTAGTTGTATTGCGGTTTTATCTGCCGAAAGAACAGCTTTTAAAGGATGAATGGCGGTATCCGGAAATTAGAGAGAGAATTTGCAGGTAGATAACGCCTTGACATTTAATTGAAAAGTAGTAACATATACATAATAAACATATATTGTTGGTATGTTAATAGGACTATAGAAGAAAAGAGGCGAAACCATGTCAATTAAAAAAATAGCAGAGCGTGCTGGAGTATCCCCAGCGACAGTTTCCCGGGTATTAAACAATCCAAACTACAAGTGTTCTACACCGGAGATTCGGGAAAAAATCTGGAAATCTGCCATGGAGTTAAACTATACGCCGAACAAGGCTGCCAGGAATCTGAAAATGGGAGTGGAAGATACCGAGCATAAAGTTTACTATATTAGTGTGCTGATGACTCGTATGGATAAAGCTACGACAGACCCATTTTTCAGTGAGCTCCTAAGAGTGATTGAAAGTGAAATACATAAACAGATTTGTATTTTAACAAAAGTATGGTATATGCCTCTTTTTTCTAATGATAAAAAGTGCCGTACGGAAAATTTAGACCAGATTATCGACAATATGTATGAGGAATTGGAGCATAAATGCGACGGGCTTATTATTATCGGGAAATGTAATAAAGAGGCACTAAAAAAACTGAATCGAAAGTATAAAAGTGTCGTTTCCGTGAATCGCAATTCTACAAATTATGAGGTGGATGAGGTACTTTGTGACGGGCGGAAAGTGGCGGTCATGGCAGTGGAATATCTAATTTCTTTAGGGCATCGAAATATCGGTTATGTGGGAGACTGCTATAATGAAGCTCGTTATCGTGGTTTCTTGGAGGCATTGAAAAAGCATGATATTGAACCGGAATCCAGCTATATCATTCCGACAAAGCAGACGGAAACAGAAGGATTTGAAGCTATGGAGAAATTTTTGAAGTCCGGAGACTGCCCGACGGGAATATACTGTGCGAATGACATTACGGCGATAGGTATGCTGAAATGTCTAAATAAGTATAAAAATCGTTATTATATTCCATCCATTATATCCAGCGATGACATCGAGGAAGCACAGTACACCCATCCTATGTTAACGACAGTCAGTCTGCCAAAAGAGGAGATGGGGAAATTCGCCCTCTATCTTTTATTAGATCGTATGCGCGGCGGGCACAAAAGCGTGGTGCGGACAGAATTAGAGGGTAAACTGATGATTCGAAATAGTTGTACTCCGGTGGAGGAGAGTGGTTGGAGCGACTACTGCATTTAAAATCGTACTTGCAAAATATATAAACCCTGTGATAAAGTATGTTTATGGAGGTATATGCATCATGAAAATATCGACAAAAGGGCGTTATGCGATTCGTGTAATGATAGACCTTGCAGAACATAACACAGGAGAATACATTCCGCTTATGGATATTGCAGGTAGACAGGAAATATCGGAAAAATATCTGGAATCCATTGTGGCGATTTTAAGTAAAAATGATCTGCTCATTTCCCTTCGTGGAAAGGGCGGCGGATATAAACTGGCGAGAAGACCTGAAGAATATTCGGTGGGAGACATTCTGCGTTTGACAGAAGGCTCCTTCGCTCCGGTAGCATGTCTTGAGAAAAAACCGAACCGATGTGAACGTGTGGTGGGTTGCAAGACATTAAAGATGTGGGAAGGCTTTCAAAAATTGATGGAGGATTATTTTGACAGCATTACCATTGCAGATTTGGCAGGTGGCAACCAGAGTGCAGATAATTATGTGATTTAGTTGGGATGGCATTTTATGCCGTCCCTTCTTTGTTTTATGAAAAATAAATGTATCTTTCGATTTGCTGTGAAAACGTTTTAAATTAAAATCATATAAACCTATTGACAAAGTATGTTAATAGAAGTATGATAGTTACAAGTTTTGGAAAAAGATGACAGGAGTGAATGAAATGACAGCCTACGGATTCAATACGTCGCTGCTGCACGGAACAAAAGATGACAACCCTTTTGGTGCGACAGTAGTGCCGATTTATCAATCCAGTGCATTCCGGCACGAAAGTGCCGAAGAGTTGGAAAAGATTTTTGCAAACAAAGCAATGGGATTTTCCTATACAAGAATTAATAACCCGACAATTGAGGCATTTGAAAAACGGATTACGCAATTAGAGCATGGGGTGGCAAGTGTAGCCTGCGCTTCTGGTATGGCAGCGCTTACCAATGCTTTTTTAAATATTTTACGTACTGGGGATGAGATTGTTGCGGCAGCGGGGCTTTACGGTGGGACCGTAGAGTTGTTTCGCAGTCTGGAAGCCTATGGGATTACAACCCGCTATGTGGCGGAAAATACGCCGGAGTCTTATGAAAAGCTGATTACGGAGAAGACAAAGGTAGTATTCGCGGAGACCATCGGAAACCCTAAGTTGGATGTGACGGATATCGCGGCTGTGGCAGAAGTTGCTCACAGTCATGGCCTGCCATTTTTTGTAGATAATACGGTAGCTACAGCATATTTGATAAGGCCTTTGGATCTGGGTGCAGATGTTGTGATTAATTCTTCCTCCAAGTACATAAACGGGAACAGTGATGCAATCAGTGGAATTCTTACTTATGGAGGGAAATTTGCCTGGGATGCGGAGCGCTATCCGGGGCTTAAGAAATATAAGCAGTTTGGGAAAATGGCATATATCGTAAAGCTGCGCAGCGAGCTCTTTCAGAATATGGGAGCGTGTCTTTCACCACAAAATGCGTTTTTAAACAATCTGGGACTGGAAACTTTAGGACTTCGTATGGAGCGTCAGTGTAAAAATGCTTTTGAACTTGCAGAGTTTTTAGAAGGATTGGGCGGCGGTCTTACCGTAAATTATCCAGGGTTAAAAACAAGTCCTTACCATGAACTTGCAAAGAAGCAGTTTGAGGGAGGCTTTGGTGCCATCGTTACGTTTCGGGCAGGAAGCAAAGAGCGGGCTTTTCGGATTATCAATTCATTAAAAATACCATTTCTCGTATCAAATATTGGAGATACGAAAACGCTGGTGATACATGCGGCGTCGACGATTGCCGTACACTTAAATGAGGAAGAACAAAAGCTTTCCGGAGTATATGACGATTTGATCCGCATCAGTGTGGGTATTGAGGATATTGAAGATTTAAAGGCCGATTTTAAGCAGGCTATTGAAGAAACAGAAGTTTCGGACAAATAGGGAACAGGAGGAAACAAATATGGGAAAAACAGTAGATTATGCGACGCTCAAAAAAGGTGGATTTATGCGTCAGAAGCAAAAAGATAATTTTTCACTGCGGCTTCAGGTTGTTGGCGGTGCGCTGACAGCAGAAAATTTAAAAAAAATTGCAGAGGTAGCGGAAAAATACGGAGACGGGCATGTACATCTGACGTCCCGCCAGGGAGTGGAGATTCCATTTATTAAACTGCAGGATATTGATGAGGTAAAAGAAGAACTGGCAAAGGGCGGCTGTAAGCCCGGCGTCTGCGGTCCGAGAGTACGTACCGTGACGGCATGCCAGGGAAATCAGATTTGTCCGAGTGGAAATATTGATACTTACCATATAGCACAGGTTTTAGATCAGCGCTATTTTGGACGTGAACTGCCGCATAAGTTTAAATTTGGTGTGACCGGATGTCAGAATAACTGCCTTAAGGCAGAAGAAAATGATGTGGGAATCAAAGGGGCATTGAATGTAAAGTGGATTGAGGATAAGTGTATCGGCTGCGGTGTCTGTGAAAAAGCATGCCGTACAGAAGCAATCAGTATCAAGGATGGTAAGGTGATTGTAGACTATGATAAATGCAATTACTGCGGCAGATGTGCTAAAGCCTGTCCAACGGATGCCTGGGATGCAGATTCTGCCTATATTTTATCCTTTGGAGGAACCTTTGGAAATACGGTAAGCAAGGGTGAGTCCCCGCTTCCACTCATTACTTCCGAGGAGCAGCTTTTCCGTGTAACCGATGCGGCAATCCAGTTTTTTGCTGATTATGCCAATGCAGGGGAGCGATTCAAATTTACGTTAGATCGCGTTGGACGCGATAAATTTTACCAAGTATTAGAGGAGGCTTACAATGGCTGATTATGAAATTGATGATACCGTAGATATTACAGATGTGGTGTGCCCGGTGACTTTTGTAAAAGCGAAGGTTGCACTTGAGGAACTGGATGATGGACAGATTCTTGCCATTCGTATGAATGATGGGGAGCCGGTACAGAATGTACCTCGTAGTATCAAGGAGGAAGGACACCAGATTTTGAAATTAAACAACAATGAGGATGGCACTTATACCCTTATTGTGAAAAAAGTCGAGGATGAAGCATAGGAGGGAGATATGGCAGCAAGAATCAGTACGGAACAATTTGAAGAACTTGTATTAAAGGCTGATAGGCCGGTTTTAGTGGATTTCTATTCAGACACCTGCATTCCATGCAAAATGCTTTCGGCAACACTTGGCGACATTGAAGATGAGTACGGGGATAAAATTCAGATTTACAAAGTAAATGTAAACTATGATGCAGATTTGGCAGGACAGTATCAGGTCATGGCGGCACCCACTGTGATTTTATTCCATCAGGGAGCAGAACGCGGTAGATTAAAGGGCGCGGCAGGCAAGGATGAAATTACAGAGCTGTTTGCGGAGTATCTGTAGAAATTATTAAAATTATTTACAAAATAAGTACAATAAAATTTGAAAAGAAAGAGGAAAGAAAGATGACTATTACAGTAGCAGGAAATAAGAAAGAATATGAAGACGGCTTGAATGTTACCACATTGATTGAAAAAGAAAATGTAGAGAACGCACAGTATGTAACCGTTACTTTAAATGATGAGTTTGTGGAAAGAGACAACTTTGATACCACAGTCTTAAAAGACGGCGATGTAGTGGAATTTTTATATTTCATGGGAGGAGGAGCCAGATAATGGGATTTACGAATGAACAGCTTGAACGCTATTCACGCCATATTATTTTAAAAGAGGTTGGTGTGAAGGGACAGAAAAAGCTAATGAATGCGAAAGTCCTGATCATCGGGGCTGGCGGACTTGGTGCTCCGGCGGCAATGTATCTTGCAGCAGCGGGTGTCGGAACTATCGGTATTGCAGATGCGGATGAGGTAGATTTATCCAATTTGCAGAGACAGGTCATTCATACGACGGCAGACATCGGAAAAGCAAAGGTGAAATCTGCGGCAGAAACCATGAATGCCATCAATCCAGATGTGAAGGTCAATACCTATCGTACTTTTGTCACATCCCAGAACATTATGGATTTGATTGCGGATTATGATTTTATTCTGGACGGAACCGACAACTTCCCGGCAAAATTTCTGATTAATGATGCATGTGTCATGGCGAAAAAACCGTTTTCCCATGCAGGAATTATTAGATTCCAGGGACAGCTTATGACTTATGTTCCGGGAGAAGGTCCGTGCTACCGCTGTGTATTCAAGAATCCGCCGCCAAAGGATGCGGTTCCGACTTGTAAACAGGCAGGTGTAATCGGCGCTATGGGTGGTGTGATTGGAAGTCTGCAGGCAATGGAGGCAGTAAAATATATCATCGGACAGGGACAGCTTTTGACCGGACGTCTTTTGACCTATGACGCCTTAAAAATGCAGTTCCGTACGGTTCCACTTCCGAAAGATGATAATTGTGCTATCTGCGGTGCACATCCGACTATCACAGAACTCATTGATTATGAGCAGGCTGAGTGCGATATGAAGTAAAAGGAAGGAGAAACTCCATGCTGAAATTGAAAAAGGAGCTTTATGATAAGATTTTAAAGCATTGTATAGATGGTCTTCCGAATGAGGCATGCGGACTGATCGCGGGGAATATAGACGGAGAAGTAAAAACGATTGAAAAAGTCTATCTGCTCACCAACATAGATGCTAGCAGAGAGCATTTTTCCATGGATCCGAAGGAGCAGCTTGCGGCGGTCAAGGATGCCCGTGCAAATAAACTTACGATGCTTGGAAATTTTCATTCCCATCCAGAGTCTCCATCCAGACCGTCGGAGGAGGATAAGCGCCTGGCTTATGACTCTACTGCGGAATATTTGATTTTATCTTTACAGGAGGAAGGAAATCCGGTGCTGAAGGCATTTGGCGTTGACAGTGAAAAGAACGTCACGGTGCATGAGATGGAAATTATTTAGTGGATGTAAATCCAAAGAAAATAAGAGAAGGCCCTGCATTTTGCAGGGCTGAGAGTGTAGACAAAGTATGTTTATGAAAGGGGCTGTAAAATAAGTCCCGTATTAGGAAACGCCAGTTCCGGCAAATGCT
>CAMBKU010000063.1 GCA_945868305.1 uncultured Lachnospiraceae bacterium
AGCAAAATGAATAAAAATTCATTGGCAGTGAATGAAAATCTCGGTACATTTTGTTTCCCGAAAAAGGTTGAAAAAAAAAGTAGGATATGGTACACTTTTTACAATTTAGGTATAAAGAAGCGGGACTATGTCTTTTGGGCATATCTGCAATGAATTTATACAGAAAAGTTATCAAAAAAAGAGATTTTACCTCTTTTTTTTTGAGAAAAAATAGAAAGGACAGGTAAACGAATGAAGGCTTTTCTTATACTCGAAGATGGGAATGTATTTACCGGAACCAGTATAGGTTCTACAAAAGAAGTCATAAGTGAGATCGTATTCAATACATCTATGACAGGATATCTGGAGGTTTTGACGGATCCGTCCTATGCGGGACAGGCAGTTGTCATGACATATCCGTTAATTGGAAATTACGGAATCACACCGGATATGGAATCAGAGCGTCCGTGGCCAGACGGATATATTGTAAGAGAGTTATCCAGAATGCCGAGCAACTTCCGTTCGGAGGGAACAATTCAGGATTTTCTGACGAAATATGATATTCCGGGAATCGCAGGTATTGATACCAGAGCCCTGACCAAGATTTTAAGGGAAAAGGGAACCATGAATGGTATGATTACCACTAATGAGAATTATAATATAGATGAGATTATTCCCCGCTTGAAAGAATACAAAACAGGTAATGTGGTAGATAAAGTTACCTGCACCGAAAAGAGAGTATTAGAAGGAAAAGGAAAGAAAGTGGCACTGATGGATTTCGGTGCGAAAAACAATATTGCCCGTTCTTTAAATCAGAGAGGCTGCGAAGTGACGATTTATCCGGCACATACCTCTGCAGAAGAAATTCTTGCTGCAAATCCGGATGGCATTATGCTCAGTAATGGACCGGGAGATCCGAAGGAGTGTACGGATATTATAAAAGAAATTAAAAAACTCTATGATTCCGATACACCAATCTTTGCTATTTGTCTGGGGCATCAGCTTATGGCGCTGGCAACCGGAGCAGATACGCACAAGATGAAATACGGACACAGGGGTGGAAATCATCCGGTCAAGGATCTTGCAACAGGACGTGTTTACATTTCTTCCCAGAACCATGGCTATGTGGTAGATACGGAAAAATTAGACAGCAAGATAGCAGAACCGGCTTTCGTAAATGTAAATGATGGTACGAACGAGGGACTGAAATATATCGGAAAAAATATTTTTACCGTACAGTTTCACCCGGAAGCATGCCCGGGACCGCAGGACTCCGGTTACCTGTTTGACAGATTTATTGATATGATGGGAGGAACGAAATAATGCCAAAGAATAAAGATATAAAAAAAGTATTAGTAATTGGTTCAGGTCCTATCGTAATCGGACAGGCAGCAGAGTTTGACTATGCAGGAACACAGGCATGTCGTTCCCTGAAAGAAGAAGGTGTGGAGGTTTGTCTGGTAAACTCCAATCCGGCGACTATTATGACCGATAAGAATATCGCAGATCAGGTATATATTGAGCCGCTTACCGTAGATGTGTTAAAGCAGATTATCATAAAGGAAAAGCCGGACAGTGTACTTCCGACTCTGGGTGGACAGGCAGGTCTGAACCTTGGTATGGAGCTTGCAGAGAGCGGATTTTTAGCAGAGCATGGCGTGAAGCTGATTGGTACGACGGCAGAGACGATTTATCGTGCAGAAGACCGTCAGGCATTTAAAGATACCATGGAAAAATTAGGCGAGCCAGTAGCGGCTTCTTTGGTTGTACACAATGTGGAAGACGGTATCAAGTTCACCAATACCATCGGTTATCCGGTGGTGCTCCGTCCGGCATATACGTTAGGTGGAAGTGGCGGCGGAATCGCACATGATGAAAACGAGCTGATTGATATCCTTTCCAATGGACTGCGCCTTAGCCGTGTCGGAGAAGTCTTGGTAGAGCGTTGCATTGCAGGCTGGAAGGAAATCGAATATGAGGTAATGCGTGACGCGGCTGGAAACTGCATCACCGTATGTAACATGGAGAATATTGATCCGGTGGGTGTGCATACCGGAGACAGTATTGTAGTGGCACCGTCCCAGACACTGGGCGACAAGGAATACCAGATGCTTCGTACCTCCGCATTAAGGATTATTTCCGAATTGAACATCACCGGAGGCTGTAACGTACAGTATGCACTGAACCCGGATTCTTTTGAATATTGTGTTATCGAGGTAAATCCTCGTGTAAGCCGTTCTTCTGCGTTGGCTTCCAAGGCAACCGGATATCCAATCGCAAAGGTTGCGGCAAAGATTGCGTTAGGTTACACGCTGGATGAAATTAAGAATGCTATTACAGGAAAGACCTATGCCAGCTTTGAACCGATGCTTGACTATTGCGTAGTAAAAATTCCGAGACTTCCGTTTGATAAATTTATCACTGCAAAGAGAACGCTGACCACGCAGATGAAGGCCACCGGAGAGGTTATGAGTATCTGTACAAACTTTGAAGGTGCCTTGATGAAAGCAATCCGTTCTCTGGAACAGCATGTAGACAGTTTAATGTCCTATGATTTTACGGAGCTTTCCGATGAGGAACTGGAAAAACAGCTTCACGTGGTAGACGACCGGAGAATCTGGGTTATCGCTGAGGCGCTGCGCCGTAAGGTAGATTATAAAAAGATACATGAAATTACACGGATTGACGAGTGGTTTATCGATAAAATTGCAATCATCGTAGAGATGGAAGAAGCCTTAAGGACAAAGCCACTTACCGTGGAATTGTTAAAAGAGGCAAAACGGATTGAATTCCCGGATAATGTGATTGCCAAACTGACCGGAAAAGCCGAAGAAGATATCAAGGAAATGCGCTACAAAAACGGCATTACCGCAGCATTTAAGATGGTAGATACCTGTGCGGCAGAATTTGAGGCTACGACACCTTATTACTATTCCTGCTTTGGTAGCGAGGATGAAGTGATAAAGACTAATCCGAAGAAGAAGGTACTGGTACTTGGTTCCGGTCCAATCCGTATCGGACAGGGTATCGAGTTTGATTTCTGCTCAGTTCATGCGACATGGGCATTTGCAAAAGAGGGCTACGAGACTATTATTATCAATAATAATCCGGAAACAGTAAGTACTGACTTTGATATTGCAGATAAACTGTATTTCGAGCCGCTGACACCGGAGGATGTGGAAAATATCGTAAATATCGAACATCCAGATGGAGCTGTCGTACAGTTTGGTGGACAGACGGCCATCAAGTTGACTGAAAGCTTAATGAAGATGGGAGTTCCAATTCTTGGTACAAAGGCAGAGGATGTGGATGCTGCTGAAGATAGAGAGCTGTTTGATAAGATTCTGGAAGAAACCGGAATTCCTAGAGCAGCAGGTGGAACGGTCTACACCGCAGAGGAAGCAAAGGCAGTTGCAAACCGTCTTGGTTATCCGGTGCTGGTTCGCCCGTCCTATGTGCTTGGTGGACAGGGAATGCAGATTGCTTTTTCTGATGAGGAAATCGAAGAATTTATGGCGGTCATTAACCGTTATGAGCAGGATCATCCGATTCTGGTAGATAAATATTTACAGGGTAAGGAAATTGAAGTAGATGCGGTATGTGACGGGACTGATATCCTTATTCCGGGCATCATGGAACATATCGAGCGTACCGGTGTCCATTCCGGAGACAGTATTTCAGTATATCCGGCACCGACCATCAGTGAGACCGTAAAAGAAACGATTGCGGAATATTCCAGAAGACTGGCAAAGGCACTGCATGTCGTTGGACTTATCAATATCCAGTTTATTGCCATGGGTGAGGAAGTATATGTCATCGAAGTAAACCCGCGTTCATCCAGAACTGTGCCGTATATCAGCAAGGTGACCGGAATTCCGATCGTAGATCTGGCAACGGAAGTTATTATCGGAAAGAAAATTCGTGATCTGGGTTATGAACCTGGACTTCAGCCTGCGGCGGATTACTTTGCCATCAAGATGCCGGTATTCTCCTTCGAGAAGATTCGTGGTGCGGAAATCAGCCTTGGACCGGAGATGAAATCTACCGGAGAGTGCCTCGGAATCGCAAAGAATTTCAATGAGGCGCTTTACAAAGCATTTTTAGGCGCCGGGGTAGAGCTTCCGAAGTATAAACAGATGATCATTACAGTAAAGGATGCTGATAAACCGGAAGCAGCCGAGGTTGCAAAGCGCTTCGAAAAACTTGGCTATAAGATTTATGCGACCAGAAGTACGGCGAAGTTTTTGCAGGAAAAAGGTGTGGATGCGCTTCG
This sequence comes from uncultured Lachnospiraceae bacterium, assembly GCA_945868305.1. Lineage (GTDB taxonomy): Bacteria > Bacillota > Clostridia > Lachnospirales > Lachnospiraceae > Roseburia_D. The sequence goes on from CAMBKU010000063.1 coordinate 4,253, forward strand.
TGTCAACAAGATTTCTCAGGAATCTCCAAATGTCATGGATTTGATTTTGGGACATAAAATTGATTTGGTTATTGATACGCCAACTCAGGGACGTGACAAATCCAGAGATGGATTCCTGATCCGTCGAAATGCTATTGAGACAGGTGTCAATGTTATCACTGCCATGGATACAGCAAATGCACTGGCAACCAGTCTGGAAAATGCAGAAGATACGTTAACGCTTATTGATATAGCAAAAGTAAAAGACCAGGGTAGTTTATAAGAAAAAGATATATAAAAACCGCCGGATTACAAAATCGTAATCCGGCGGTTTTTGCATATTCATCAGTGTGCTTTGGCACGGATGATTTTTCTTCTTTTTTTCTTGCGAAAACGTTCAGCAGTTTCAATCAAGAGGTCGTCTGCCTTAAATTGCTTTAAGGTTTCTTTATCCATGACAATACGGTTATCCATCGTCTTCATAACATCTTTGATCTGAATCGTCGGATTGGAACCCTCCTTGCGCAGATCGTAAAGCGTATTGTCAGAGAAAAGTAAAAGTAACGGACGGGAGAAATCATCGGTATTTTCATCAATGACCAAAGCCTTCTTGCCGTTGGTAAGATCCACGCAGCTTCCAGGAGGAAGGATATGGATGCTGGCAGCCAGGGCGGCAACGACATCCTCGTCGTAAGCTTCCGGATGATCTAAAAGATAACGGATAGCCTGAAGTTCAGAAATTGGGTCGCGGTTCAGATTCATGGCAGTCATGCGGTCGAAAATATCAGCGACCTGTAAAATCTTTGTGCCGTCCAGCCATGCGATATGGGCATCTCCGGCAACGCTCGCAAGGTTTACCTCTGTTCCGTAACGAACCATCTGGGAGATATAAGCCAGTGTCTTGTCAGGAAATTCAAAATCTTTTGAAATTTTTGAAAGCGTTTCGTAGGCAGAGATACGGTGAGTCTGAATCAGCTTTGTGTCGGCAGCGGACAAATCATCTCCCTTATCGAGAATCTCCTGCGGAACAAAAACATAACCGTAGTCATAAAGTAGTGCAGCCGTCACGATGGAACGCTGGATGGCAGCAGAAGCCCCTAAAGAGTGGGAAATCATTGCAGCAAGGATGGCAACGCTGATAGAATGCTTGTATACAAAGTCTCCAGAACTGCGGATATTCTGCGTGAAATGCAGCTTGTGGTCCAGAGAACCGTAATGTTTGATGATGGATTCCACCAAAAGATCCAAAGTCTTTGGCGGCTTTTCATTTTTTAAGAGGCTCACATTGTTTCTTAACTGAAACATGGATACGGTCTGAAATTGTTCGAATTCCAGTTCCTCCCTTGTGAGCGGCGGAAGCGGCTCTGCGGGTTCCAGGATATAAACACCGATTAGCATGAAGTTCTGAATATTGTTGATAACCTGAACACTCAGTCTGGTGTCGCGTTCATAGAGTAAAACTCCGTTTTTGTTATAAATCGGTTTCGCAAGGCGCATACCAGGTTTTAAATCTTTTGTTTCCACGAATTGCATAATAAACACCCTCCATAATTTGTATATTGAATACAAGAATCCTATTACATTTCCATATTTATGTAATAAATTTTAGCATATTGAAACCTGAAATACAATAATGTATAATTTGTTTCAGGTATAATTTCCAAATATAAAGAAAGGGGAGCCTATGTACAGACTTCTGTCAGGGATGAAAAAAATTGTGTCTGGTATTCTATGTGTTTCGCTGTTATGTGTTCTGCCGGTGTCTGCAACGACAAAGAATAAAGGTGGAAAGACAGAAACGCAGCAAAAGCTGGAAAACACGCAGAATCAGATTAACAGCTTAAATGAGCAGATGCAGGATACACAAAATGAGATTAATACCCTGAATCAGCAAAAAAGTGAGATGGAAGAACAGCTTGGCGGACTGAATGAACAGCTTTCAAATATCAGTGCGTCTTTAGAGGAGATACAGACAAACATTGCACAGAAAAACCAGGAAATTGAAGATACAAAGACAGCATTGGCGGCGGCGCAGCAGCAGGCAGTAGATCAGTATGAGGACATGAAACTGCGAATTCAGTTCATGTATGAAAACGGAGATAACACCTTTGCAGCTCTTTTACTGGAAGCGGATTCCTTTTCGGATTTTTTGAACAAAGCGGATTATGTAGAGGAAATCACTTCCTATGACAGGCAGATGCTGGATACATACCGGCAGACGCAGGCAGAAATTGCAGCACATGAGACGGAACTGGAGACAGAGCAGTCAGAGCTTGCTGGTCTTTTGCAGGAAATGGAGGGAAAGCAGGCAGAGGTTTCTGCGGTGATTTCAGATACACAGACAAGCATTTCCCAGTATGCAGCAAGCATTTCTGATCAACAGAGTGTGGTGAATGACCTTCAAAGACAGATTGAGGAGCAGCAGGCTTATGAACAGGAGCTGGAACTGCAGAAGGCCCGTGAGGATGCAGCACGTCTGGCGGAGATCAAGCGTCAGGAGGAAGAACTGGCTGCTGCAAAGGCAAATGTAGTGAACGCCAGTAACGGATCAGGTACAGTTAATGTGGCAGCAGGCGACAAAGAACTTCTTGCGGCGTTAATCTATTGTGAGGCAGGAGGAGAAAGTTATGAGGGACAGCTTGCTGTGGGCAGTGTGGTCATGAATCGGGTGCACAGCGGGGCCTATCCGAATTCTGTATCCGGAGTAATTTATCAGGGAGGACAGTTTTCACCGGTAGCCAGCGGGCGCCTTGCTACAGTGCTTGGTTCCGGGCTTACGTCAGCTTCCTGCACGCAGGCGGCTGAGGCAGTTCTAAACGGCAATATTACAAATGGGTTTCTGCACTTCAGGCAGAATAATGGGATCATCGAAGGAACGGTTATCGGCAACCACGTCTTTTATTAAGTGATTCAAAACGGAACTTTTTAGTGACAATGCACAAAAAGTTCCGTTTTTTTTTGGCTTCTTCAAAATAATTTGAAAATAATTAACAAAAAGGCATTATCGTTTGGAAAAAAATATTTTACACCTTGCAAAGCGCCAAAATATATGCTATCCTAAATATGTAAAAAAGAGCCAAAAAAACAGGCGTTTTTATTTTTTTTTCAAAAGATTGTTAAAAAATTAACATCTTTCAAAAATTTTGAACAAACAAAGAAGAAAAGGAGACGAGACAATGGCAAAGAAAGTTGTTTTAGCAGGCGCTTGCCGTACGGCAATCGGAAAAATGGGCGGAGCATTAAGCAATACTCCAGCACCGGAATTGGGAGCAATCGTTATTAAGGAAGCATTAAACAGAGCTGGCGTAAAGCCGGAAATGGTTGATGAAGTATTAATGGGATGTGTTATCCAGGCTGCACAGGGACAGAACGTTGCACGTCAGGCATCCATCAAGGCTGGTTTACCAATCGAGGTTCCGGCAGTTACATTAAACGTAGTTTGCGGTTCCGGTCTGAAGTGTGTAAACGAAGCAGCAGCTCAGATTCTGGCAGGCCAGGCTGATATCGTTGTTGCCGGTGGTATGGAAAACATGTCCATGGCTCCGTATGCTATGACAAAAGCTCGTTTTGGTTATCGTATGAACAATGCAACCATCATCGATACAATGGTAAACGATGCGTTAACAGATGCATTCAATCATTACCATATGATGATTACTGCAGAGAACGTATGTGATAAATATGGAATTACCCGTGAAGAACTGGATGAGTTCTCCGCAAACAGCCAGCAGAAATGTGAAAAGGCTATCGCAGAAGGCAAGTTCGATGATGAGATCGTACCTGTACCTGTTAAAGTTAAGAAAGAAACTGTTATGTTCGCAAAGGATGAAGGACCTCGTCCTGGAACAACCAAAGAGTCTCTTGCAGGCTTAAGATGCTGCTCTGGTAAAGAGGGCGGACTTGTTACCGCTGGTAACGCTTCTGGTATCAACGATGGTGCAGCAGCAATCGTTGTTATGAGCGAAGAAAAAGCAAAAGAACTCGGTGTTACTCCTATGGCTACATGGGTTGCAGGCGCTCTTGGCGGTGTTGAACCTGAAATCATGGGTGTTGGTCCGGTTGCTTCCACAAGAAAAGTATTAGAGAGAACAGGTCTTTCTATCGACGATATGGATTTGATTGAAGCAAACGAAGCATTTGCTGCACAGTCTATCGCAGTAGCAAGAGACTTGAAATTCGATATGTCTAAAGTTAACGTAAACGGTGGTGCTATCGCACTTGGACATCCGGTAGGAGCTTCTGGATGCCGTATCCTTGTTACTTTATTACATGAAATGCAGAAAAGAGATGCGAAGAAAGGTCTTGCAACACTTTGTATCGGTGGCGGTATGGGCTGCTCTACAATCGTTGAGAGAGATTAATTTCTTAAGAAAATGAAGATTTACCCGGGAAGTATTTACTGCTTCCCGGATATTATGTTAAAATAGCGTTGGAATTATTCTTTATATAAAATTCTAATCTCACAAGGAGGAACAAACATGAAAGTAGGTATTATTGGTGCAGGAACCATGGGTTCAGGAATCGCACAGGCATTTGCACAGACAGAAGGTTATGAAGTATATTTATGCGACATTAACGAGGAGTTCGCTGCAAATGGAAAGAACAAAATCGCAAAGGGTTTTGAAAAGAGAATCGCAAAGGGCAAAATGGCACAGGAAGATGCTGATAAGATTCTTGCTAAAATCACAACAGGTGTAAAGGATATCTGTACAGACGCTGACCTGGTAGTAGAAGCAGCTCTGGAAGTTATGGACGTTAAGAAACAGACATTCAAAGAACTGCAGGACATTGTTCCTTCAACATGTATCTTTGCTACAAATACATCATCTTTATCTATCACAGAGATTGGTGCAGGACTTGACAGACCGGTTATTGGTATGCATTTCTTTAATCCGGCTCCGGTTATGAAACTGATCGAGGTTATCCAGGGTGAAAACACACCGGATGAGATTAGAGACAAGGTTGTTGCTATCTCTAAAGAAATCGGTAAGACTCCGGTAGAAGTAAAAGAAGCTCCGGGATTCGTTGTAAACAGAATCTTAATCCCGTTAGTAAACGAAGGTATCGGCATCCTTGCAGACGGAACTGCAAGCGTAGAAGGCATCGATACAGCTATGAAGTTAGGTGCAAATCATCCGATGGGACCTTTGGAATTAGGTGACTTGATTGGTCTTGATATCTGTCTTGCAATCATGAACGTATTATATGACGAGACAGGAGATCCTAAGTATCGTCCTCATCCGCTTCTTAAGAAGATGGTTCGTGCAGGTAAATTAGGAAGAAAGACCGGAATCGGTTTCTATGACTACAGAAAGTAAAAATAAATTCAAGTAAAAGGAGTGTAAATCATGGATTTTTCTTTAGATAAGAAACATGAAATGGCGAGAACTTTATTCAAAGAATTCGCTGAAAATGAAGTAAAACCTCTGGCTCAGGAAGTAGATGAGACAGAAGTATTCCCGCAGGGAACAGTTGATAAAATGGCAAAATACGGATTTATGGGAATCCCGGTACCGAAGGAATACGGCGGACAGGGCTGCGATCCTTTAACCTATGCTATGTGCGTAGAAGAATTATCAAAGGTTTGCGCTACAACAGGTGTTATCGTTTCCGCACATACTTCTCTTTGTATCGATCCGATTTTGACTTATGGTACAGAGGAGCAGAAACAGAAATATGTAGTACCGCTTGCAAAGGGTGAGAAACTTGGTGCATTCGGTCTTACTGAGCCGGGCGCTGGTACAGATGCTCAGGGTTGCCAGACAAAGGCTGTATTAGATGGTGATGAGTGGGTATTAAACGGCTCCAAGTGCTTTATCACTAACGGTAAAGTTGCAGACGTTTATATTGTAATCGCTATCACCAGCATTACCGAAGACAAGAGAGGAAGAAAGAAAAAGAACTTCTCCGCATTCATCGTAGAAAAGGGTGCTCCTGGATTCTCCTTCGGAACAAAAGAAAAGAAGATGGGTATCCGTGGTTCTTCTACATACGAATTGATTTTCGAAGATTGCAGAATCCCGAAGGAAAACCTGCTCGGACCGGAAGGAAAAGGTTTCCCGATCGCTATGCATACACTTGACGGTGGACGTATCGGTATCGCTTCTCAGGCACTTGGTATTGCAGAGGGTGCATTAGAGAGAGCAATCGAATACACCAAAGAAAGAAAACAGTTTGGTCGTGCAATCGCTCAGCAGCAGAATACACAGTTCAAGCTTGCTGATATGGCTGCAAGAATCGAAGCTGCTCAGCTTTTAGTATATAAAGCTGCAATGGCTAAGGCTACACAGAAAGTATATTCTGTAGAAGCTGCAAAGGCAAAATTATTCGCAGCAGAAACTGCTATGGCTGTTACAACAGAAGTTGTTCAGTTGTTCGGTGGATACGGATATATCAGAGAGTACGATGTAGAGCGTATGATGCGTGATGCTAAGATTACCGAAATCTACGAAGGAACTTCTGAAGTTCAGCGTATGGTTATTTCTGGTGCATTATTGAAGTAGTAATAAAAAAGAAAAAATAAGGAGTGAAAATACCGTGAAAATAGTTGTATGTGTAAAACAGGTACCGGATACAAAAGGCGGAGTAAAATTTAATCCGGACGGTACTTTGAATAGAGCTGCAATGCTTACTATCATGAACCCGGATGATAAAGCTGGTCTGGAAGCAGCACTTAGATTAAAAGATCAGTATGGTGCAGAAGTAACCGTACTTACCATGGGACTTCCGAAAGCAGATGAAGTTCTTCGTGAAGCAATGGCAATGGGCGCTGACAAGGGAATCCTTGTAACAGACAGAGTATTAGGTGGAGCTGATACATGGGCTACATCTACTACCATTGCTGGTGCAATCAGAAACCTTGATTATGACCTGATCATTACAGGACGTCAGGCTATCGACGGTGATACCGCTCAGGTAGGTCCTCAGATTGCAGAGCATCTTGGACTTCCGGTTATCTCCTATGCACAGAATATCAAGGTAGAAGGAGATTCTGTTATCGTTGAGCGTCAGTATGAAGACAGATATCATGAAGTTAAGGCAAAAATGCCTTGCCTGATTACTGCATTATCTGAATTAAACGAGCCGCGTTACATGACTCCGGGCGGAATCTTCGATGCATATGACAAAGAAGTTACCGTATGGGGTAGACCTGACTTAAAAGATGTTGATGATGCAAACCTTGGTCTGAAAGGTTCTCCTACTAAGATCGCGAAAGCATCTGACAAGGTACCGAAGGGTGCTGGTGAGATGTTAGAAGGTGATTCCGCAGAAGCATTGGTTGCTAACTTAGTTGGAAAATTCAAAGAAAAACATATTATCTAGGAAATAGAGAAAGAGTGGTGAACAAGATGGGTTTAGAAGAATATAAAGGAGTATATGTCTTTGCACAGCAGGTAGATAATGTATTAGATGGTGTTGCATTTGAATTACTTGGAAAAGGTAAAGACTTGGCAAAAGATTTAAATACAGACGTAACAGCAGTATTGATCGGTTCTGGCGTAAAGGGACTTGCAGATCAGTTAGCTGAGTACGGTGCTGATAAAGTTATCGTTGTAGATGATCCGGAATTAAAAGACTACAGAACTGAGCCGTATGCACATGCACTGGCATCTGTAATCAATGAGTACAAGCCGGAAATTATGTTAGTTGGTGCAACTGCAATCGGTCGTGACCTTGGACCTACTGTTTCTGCAAGAGTAGCAACAGGTCTTACCGCTGACTGTACTAAACTTGAGATTGGTGATTTCCCAATTACTGCAGTTGCTGGTCAGGAACAGAAACACAATCAGTTACTGATGACCCGTCCTGCATTCGGTGGAAACACAATTGCTACCATCGCTTGCCCGGACAACCGTCCTCAGATGGCTACTGTACGTCCTGGTGTTATGCAGAAGATTGCTCCGGTTAAGGGTGCAAAAGCAGAAATTATCGAATTCAATCCTGGATTTACACCGAACAACAGATATGTTGAAATTTTAAATGTTGTTAAAGCAGTTAAGAATACCGCAAACATCATGGATGCTAAGATTTTAGTATCCGGTGGACGTGGAGTTGGTTCTAAAGAGAACTTCAAACTGTTAGAGGATTTGGCAGAGGTTCTTGGTGGAACCGTAAGCTGCTCCCGTGCAGTTGTAGAGAATGGCTGGTTACCGGTTGACCTTCAGGTAGGACAGACTGGTAAGACTGTTCGTCCTCAGATCTACTTCGCAATCGGTATCTCTGGAGCAATCCAGCACGTTGCAGGTATGGAAGATTCTGATCTTATCGTTGCAATCAACAAAGATGAAGGAGCTCCAATCTTCGATGTAGCTGATTACGGCTTAGTAGGAGATTTAAATAAGATTGTTCCGGCTTTAACAAAAGCATTAAAGGAAGAAATGGCTGAGAAATAATCCAAATGGATTTATAGTAACAGACAAATAGAAAAGGGATATATGTCAAGAAAATTCAAGACATATATCCCTTTTTATATAGCATATTTTGTGATTTTTGTATTATGCTGTAATTAAATAGGTAAAAGGGGGCAAGGGAAAGCCATGAAAATATATGATATGCATTGCGATGTTTTATGTAAACTTAGAAAGGATGAAAAAGAAGGACGTGGGGTGAGTCTTCGGCAGAATGAACATCACATTGATCTGCTTCGTATGAAACAGGCAGGCTATGGGCTTCAGTGCTTTGCAGCATTTGTAAATCAAGGAGAAGATAAGGATGTGGCGCAATCGGCTTTAGAGCAGATTGATATTTTTCACAGGCAGATGGAAGAGAATCAGGATTTGATTGCTCCGATATATTGCTATGAGGACATTAGACGCAACGACAAACAGGAAAAAATGTCGGCACTTCTTACGATAGAAGGTGGAGAAGCATGTGGGGGAAGCCTTGCAATGCTTCGAAATTATTATCGTATGGGGGTGAGGCTTATGACACTTACCTGGAATTATGAAAATGAGCTCGGATTTCCAAATATAAATATGGGAGATGAGAGTTGTAGCAATCCATTTTTTGCGGATACAAAGAATGGATTGAAAGAAAACGGAATCGTGTTTTTAGAGGAAATGGAGTGCCTTGGAATGGCAGTGGATGTTTCACACCTGTCGGATGCAGGCTTTTATGATGTGGCAGCACATACGAAAAAGCCTTTTCTTGCAACGCACTCCAATGCCAGAGAGGAGGCATCCTTTGTAAGGAATCTGACAGACGACATGATAAGAGTAATTGCAGAGCGGGGCGGCGTGATAGGTATCAATTATTGTGCGGACTTTCTGTGGAATTTTGCGCCCGGAGAAAAAACGGTCAGCCGGGTGGAAGATATGGTACGACATATCCGGCACATGGTAAATGTGGGCGGTGTGGAGATTGTGGGACTGGGCTCGGATTTTGATGGAATCGGTGGAGAACTGGAAATTTCAGACTGTGGAAAGATGTATCTGCTTGCAGATGCACTAAAAAATGCAGGATTTCCTTCATCTGTGCAGGATAAGATTTTAGGTGGAAACGTGGACCGGGTTCTGCGTGACCTTTTGTAAAAAAAAGCATAAGATAGCAGGGAAAGAGAAAAAAGGAGCAGAATATGAGTATTTTGTATCAAGCACAAATGCCAGAGCCTATTGTGCCGGAAAATGTACCATATACATTTTCCCTGCTTTCGCAGATTCTAGGAGAGCTGGGAGCACGTTATCCGTTTATAGAGATTGGAGAGGCGGGAAGCAGCGTGATGGGGCGGCCCATTTATACGATACGGTTGGGAGTGGGGGAGACAGAGGTGTTTTATAATGCTTCGTTTCATGCCAATGAGTGGATTACGACGCCTGTGCTTTTGAAATTTGCGGAGGAATATGGAAAGGCGTATGCGGCGGGAGAAAAGCTGTATGGGGTGGAATCATCCTGGCTCTATCAGAATTTCAGCCTGTATATGGTTCCCATGGTAAATCCTGATGGGGTTGATCTGGTAAATGGTGAGATAGATGCAGGGGTATACTATGAACGGGCAAAGCGAATCAGTGAGAACTATCCGTCAATTCCGTTTCCAAGCGGTTGGAAGGCCAATATTGATGGAATTGATTTAAACCTGCAGTATCCTGCAGGGTGGGAAAATGCCAGGGAAATCAAGTACGCACAAGGCTTTACCTCACCTGCTCCAAGAGATTTTGTTGGAGAGGCACCCCTTAGCGCACCGGAGAGTATTGCAGTGTACCAGTTTACGATTCAGCATGATTTTAAACTGATTTTGGCCTATCATACCCAGGGTGAGGTCATATATTGGAAATATTTAAATTATAATCCGAAGGATGCCGCCCGGATTGCACAGTATTTTGGAGAGGTTAGTGGATATGAGGTGTCGGAGACACCGATTGCATCCGGCTTTGCGGGGTATAAAGACTGGTTTATCCAGACTTATGACAGACCGGGCTATACGATAGAGGTGGGACTAGGAGAAAATCCCCTTCCTATCAGCCAGTTCCCGAAAATTTATGAGGATAATAAGTACATTTTACTGGGGGGCATGACACAGCTTGCCATATAAGGTGTGAAAAATATAGAAAAAT
>CAMBKU010000064.1 GCA_945868305.1 uncultured Lachnospiraceae bacterium
TTACAGGAATTCATCAACCCTTCTGCAAACGTCTCCGAGCCGTGTCCCCCGGTCTTCGCGCACCGGATACGCCTGTCTTCTACAATTTTATAGCCGGGGCAATAGAAAGTATCCTCCAAGGTAACCACTCCTTGCTCAAGTGCAGCAGACGCCGTAATAATCTTAAATGTAGAACCCGGCTCATAGGTATCATTGATACAGGGATTTCGCCACATCTGATTTAAGAGCTCCTGTTTTTTTGCATCATCCAGTTCCACCCCCGGATCGTAATTTAAGGTAAATGGTTCATTCAAATTGAATTCGGGCACATTTGCCATTGCATAGATTTCACCATTCTGCGGGTTCATAACCAGAATACTCACACCATCTGCCTGCTTTTGCTCCATAACTTTTTCCGCAAGCTGCTCGGCATACATCTGGATATTATAATCCATACTGATGACCAAATTATTTCCGTCTATCGGATCTATACGATTTTCCCCGGCATTTTCTATTTCAACACCACGGGCATCCGTCAAAGTCAATATTTTTCCATTGGTTCCCTGCAAATAATCATCATATTTCACCTCCAGTCCGATAATCCCCTGATTATCTCCTCCGGTAAAACCAAGCACCTTTGAGCCCAGTGTATCGTAAGGATAATACCGTTTATAATCTTCATCCACCTTGACACCTGCCAGACCATATTCGCGGATAGCATCTCCCACAGATTTATCTACATTTGTTTTTACCCGCTCAATAGAACTCACCTTCTCTACCCGCTTCCTCACTGTCTCCTCATCCATTTCGAGTTCTTTCGACAATACCGAAATAACCTTTTCCGGATCTTTGACCTGACTGTGAATCACCGATATGGTACACACGGTGCGATTTGCTGCAAGCACCACGCCGTTCCGATCCAATATCTGTCCCCTCGCCGCTTTGATGTCACGTTCTCGTTCATGCAGATCCTCTGCCTGCTCTACATAGTATTCCGACCGAAAAATCATAAGATAAACCAGTCTTCCAGCCAAAACGCAGAACAAAAGAAATATCAGCGTAAATATAAACACAATTTTTTTACGATAAGTTGTTTTATTACGATACAAAAAAAGCCTCACAAAAACCGTTGTTACTATCCTATTACAGCTTTTGTGAGGTTATGCTTTTATTCTGATGTTATCATATCTAAATCATCCGTTACGGCCGGTGGAGTGCTTTCCGCCCCCTGCTCAGCAATATCACTGGACGGTGTATCGGTGGTTCCTTCTCCCATTTCACTGTCCGATGCTTCTGCTTCTCCACCTTCTTCTCCGGCAGTCGTATCATCCGTTGCCTGTCCAGTGGCTGCGGCATTTGCTGCCGCGATTTCCTGCTGTTTTGCTTCCGGCAAAGTCGGATTGATCGGCATTTCTGCTGCCAACGGTTCATCCGGATAAATATTTAAATACGGAAGAACCTCCGCAAAAATCTCCTGTGCAATGCCCTGCGCATAACTGCTGTGCGCCTCATCCTCCGAATTGGGTTCATCTACAATCACATAAACCATGAGCTGCGGATTATCCTGCGGTGCATAACCGATGAAGGATACCAGATAATTCCCCTGTCCGCGCGGTATCTTCTGCGCTGTTCCTGTCTTTCCTCCCATGGAATAACCATTTACTTTTGCATACTTTCCAGTACCACCCTCTGATACTGTCGAATACAGATAACTTTTTATGGTCTCCGAAGTAGACTCTGAAACCGTTTGCTTTATTAGTGTATTGTCTACATTTTTTATTGTATTTCCATCAGCATCCGTAATCTTTTTTACAACATGAGGCTGATAATAATTGCCGCCGTTAATCAATGAGCAGAACGCGCCACTTAACTGAATCATAGTGGTGTTAAAGTTCTGTCCAAATGCATTTGTTGCAAGATCCACCGCTGTCATGGAATCCGCGGTATAGATCAACGAATCTGTCCTTGCCTCCCCCGGAAGATCAATGTTCGTTTTTTGTCCGAATCCGAACACTTTCTGATATTCCACAAAATTTTCTACTCCGATGGCATAAGACATCTGCATCAAGGCATCGTTGCAGGAATTCATCATTGCTTCCCGGATTCCTTCCATTCCATGCCCATTTCGATTTACACAATGAATCGTAGAACCGGAAACAACTTCTGACCCATCACACAAATAGGTCTCATTCCCTGTCAGCGTCCCAGTCTCAAGTCCAGCTGCCACAGTAAATGGCTTTGCCGTGGAACCCGGTTCATAGGTCTCTGTAATACAATAATTCTGCCACAGCCCATTCAGCGCATCCAGTTTCTCCTCGTCACTCATGACTGCAAGCTGTTCTTCCGTGTAATAAGCGCTCAAATCTCTCGGATTGCTGGAGTCGTAATTCGGATACTGTGCCATAGCAAGCACTTCGCCATTCTGCGGATTCATGACAATTACCGCCGTATGCTTACTTCCTGCGCCTTCTCTTGCGACATTGGCATTATCAATCTGGAACTGGGCAATCTTTTGCTCCACAATAGACTGTATATTCAAATCAATGGTTGATACCACCACATTTCCATCTTGTGCCGCTTTTATCGTCTTTTCAAAATTATTGTCTGAATTCAGATAGCCATACTCTCTGCCGTTGACACCGTTTAAGGTACTGTTATAGTAATTTTCAATTCCTGCCATACCCACATTACCGGAAGTGGTAAACCCAATCACAGAACTTCCAATGGAACCGTATGGATATTTGCGGATATATTCCTTTTCAAACCATACCCCATCAATATTCGGGTTATTCTTCTTATCCTCCTGTAACTCCACAAATGCCTGTATCTGTTCATATGGCAGACGTTTCTTCAACACATTATACTGCTTATTTGGTTCATTTGTGACAAGCTGCCGCAGCTCATCTGCATTCAAATCCGGAAAGCATTGTACCAGAGCCGCAATTGTCGGTTCAATATTTTCCTCATCACTGTTTAAAACTTTACAGTCCAAGATAACGTTATATACATCCGTACTGGTTGCCAAAATCGTGCCTTTACTGTCTACAATGTCCCCTCTCCGGTACGGAATCGTGGTACTGTCATATTCCTGCTGGGAAAGAACGATTTTTTCATATTTTTCCCCGCTGGTATATTCAATATACATTAATCTTCCGATTAACCCAATCAAAGCTACTGATATGAGTGTAAACACTACCAGCAGCTTCTTTTGCATTTTTCTTGAAAATTTTGTAATACTCTTTCTCTTTCTTCCTGCCACACTGTCACCCTGTCATACCATGCATTCCTATTTCGACGGAATGTCACTGTACTGATTCATATAATCATCATTAGATACTTCATAATACATAATCTGATCCGGGGAAGCATAGACCATACCAAGCTGATTTACAGCCACATCTTTGATGTGATTCAAATCCACCGACGTCTCAATCCGTTTTCTGGTCGCTGAATTTTCTGTCGTGATATCGCTCACCTGGCTCTCCAGACTGGCAATCCGGTTCATACTCTCCGTCAAGCCCGACTGCAGTCTGATGTATGTCGCACAGATCAAACATGTAAACACAACTGCCGCTGACAAAAACATAACATAACCACGGCTCATGCGCAATGCTTTTTCCTGATTTCTTCTGGCCACACGCTTGCTGTGCCGCAGTCTTTCCTCTCTTTCCCGGTCAATATGTTCTCTGCGCTCCCTCCGATAGTCCGGAGCTGCCTCCAGTTTTCGAACCGTATTGCCGTCTATATATGTACCTGCCATATTATTTTTCGTATAAGCAGTCCTTCTTCTTTCTTTCTCCATTTTCATCTCTCCCTTTCCTGCTCCTACTTTGTTGCCATATGTCTCTCAAACACCCTGAGTTTTGCACTCTTTGAACGTTTGTTTTCTTCCAGTTCTTTCTCCGACGGTAAAATCGGCTTTCTCGTAACCACTTTTCCTTTTGAAACCTTTCCGCAGACACATACCGGAAATTCTTTCGGACAGGTACACGGGTTTTCGTTTTTTCGGAAACTGGTCTTTACAATACGGTCTTCCAATGAATGAAAGGTTATAATACAAAATCTTCCGTTGTCATCTAACAGGTCTATCATCTCATCCAGATTATCCTGTAAAACCTCCAGTTCACGGTTCAATTCTATGCGAATTGCCTGAAAGGTACGTTTTGCCGGATGTCCTCCTGTCGCCTGTATTTTCATCGGTATGGATGCCCGTATAATCTCTGTCAGTTCCCCTGTAGTCTCTATTTCCTTTTTTGTTCTTTCCTGCACAATGTGCTTTGCAATATTTTTAGCAAATCGGTCTTCTCCAAAATCCCGGATAATCCGATACAGCTCCTGCTCAGAGTAACCATTTACAATGTCCTTTGCTGTAAGCGTCTGCCGCTGATCCATCCGCATATCTAACGGTGCATCTTCCTCCCTGTAGGTAAATCCCCGTTCCGGCGTATCCAGTTGAAATGAAGATACGCCAAGATCCAGAAGGATACCATCTACCTTTGTAATTCCGATTTTGGAAAGTTCTGTCTTCATCGCAGCGTAATTACTTCTTATTATGGTAACTTTATCAGCATAGTCCTTTAAGCGATCCGTTGCAGCAGTAATTGCGTCTGCATCCTGGTCAATACCGATAAGTCTCCCTTTTCCAGTCAGACGCTTTGCAATTTCCAGAGAATGTCCGGCTCCACCCAGGGTTCCGTCCACATAAATTCCGTCCGGCTTGATGTTCAGATTTTCAATTGTCTCCCTAAGCAATACCGATTTATGGTTAAATTCCATTTCCATCCTCCACCTATATGCCAAGTCCCAATTCTGCCATATGTTCTGCAACTTCATCCATGTCATCATAGGAATTAGATTCCTGCCATTTATCTTTATCCCAGATTTCCACCCGGTTAAAGACACCGACAGAAACAACATCTTTTTCAATCCCTGCATATTCACGAAGAACCGCCGGCAGCAGGATTCTTCCCTGCTTGTCCACCTCACAGCTCGCCGCTCCTGCAAAGAAGAAACGTGCAAACTTTCTCGCGTCTTTTGTAGTAAGTGGTATGTCTCGAAATTTTTTCTCGATGTTTTCCCATTCATCCTTAGAATACACAAACAAACAGCCATCCAGCCCCTTTGTCACAACAAATTCATCGCCAAGCTGGTCTCTGAATTTGGACGGGACAATCAGTCTGCCCTTCGTATCAACTGTGTGATTGTATTCTCCCATGAACATAGAACACACCTCTGCCAGTAAACAGGTATCTTTTTCCCGTTTCTGATAAGATGTCCACTTTCTCCCACCTTATCCTCCACTTTATACCATCATCTACCACTTTCCTCCACTTCTTGAATAATAATACCTCTTTTTTGGGAAAAAAGCAATAAAAAATACGCAAAAACCAGTAATTGGTTTTTGCGTATTCTTTTTCGGAGAATGTATTTTTTCTCTAATACCTGTTTTAAGCCCCCTCTTTTTCACAGAGTTCCACGTATTCCGCAATCAGTTTGTCCAATTTCACACTGAGCAGATAGCAGGTATCAAAATCACCAGATTCCCCTAACGTCTTATTCAATTGTTCGCGCGCCATTTCTATTTCTGTCCGCAGTACTTCTTTTTCTTGTTTTACCATTTTGTTCTCCAAAACGCTTGCTTTCATCAGGATTGTGTTGCATGCTGTCTCATTTTCGCCTGACGGAAGAACTCCGTGATACTTTTCACCGCCTGATGATTCATCGCAACAATACTCCTTATATCATCCTCAACATTATTCTTGTGTCTCAGATAATCCTCATGGCTCTGCTGAATGAATTCAATCAATGCCTCCGGTGTTTTTAGTTCAAGCTTGTGCAGCGCATGCCTTTCCATGTCCGACTTTTTCAGATACTCCCGCAGACTTACTTTTAATTTTTCTTCGTAGACGCAATGATCCTTTAAACTTCCAGGATAAATTTTATTATGTGGAAACGTAAAATAATCTGCCAGATAATGTGTTACCTGTCCCAGATTTCTGTAGTATTTTGCTTTTTGTCTTTTGTACTTTTTCTGACAGTCCGAAGAAAGCCGCTCTATCTCTCTTTTTACATACGGGAAAGTTCCAGTCATCTCATGCTTTCTATATAAAAAAGATGGCTTGCAATCCGGAAGTATACTTCCGATGTAAAAAGACAACCTGTGCTTCTTCAAGTCTCTGTCGTTCAGATTTTTCACCAGATAACGTGCCAATGAAATGTGTGATTTTTTTCTCATCAAAATTCCTCCATGACTTGTGAAAAAACATTAAGAAGCTCTTTATTGTCATTTTACTTCCATGTTTTCCTTTTTTCAAGCCTTTTACGACTTTTTCATGGAGATTTTTCTGCCTTTTTTCTACTTTATTCGCAACAGAAGCTTGCGCACTCCGTATCGGTACAGTGACAGGCATTCCCACCGGCAATACCAATATGATCCGCAGTACACTGGCATCCATCCTTATCATTAAATTTACAATTTTGGGCCTTGCAGTTTACTTTGATATTTTCCTTCGGGCTGCAGGAACAGCTATTGCCTGCACTTCCCTCCTTTTTTTCTTTAAAGCTGCTACAGCAGGTTTCTCTTGATGTTTTAGCAGCAGAACCGTCCACCATGATATCTCCCTTCCCACAGCATCGGTCTGTATTATAAATACAATTTACAACAGAACAGTCTAATCTCGTCATATCTTTTCTCCTTCCTTCTCCTTTTCCGTATTGTTTTTGCTGGCACAGTTTTTCAACTGTACAAAAAGTATTTGTTCTTTTTCCGTTCTTATGCGTGTATAACTTTTCCATTCCTCCCACTTCCCCTCGTTATTTTAGCTCATATTTTTGTTAATTTTATCTAAATTCGCGAGTTATTTTAGTCTTGATTTTTTCCGTTATTTTTTACTCCATTTTACCCTGTTTCCTTGTTTTTTAAGGTCCCGTGGTGTTTTTTTACTCTACTTTTCATTTTCTATATTTTAACCAATTTCGTGCTTTCCACTTCCTTTTTTCTTCGTTTCATGTTAAAATATATATACATTTAAGTCTGGCATACTTTGTTTATTTTACATTATTATTGCAAAGGAGAATGAATCTATGGCTTCTAAAAAAAGTACGAAAAGTACAACTTCATCAAAAGCACCAAAAGCTTCTTTTTTTGCCAGCATTCGCGGCAAACTGCTGGTTCTTGGATGCGTATCCATTGCAACCACGATTATTCTCGGCTTTACCGGAATTTATCTCATCAACAGCAGCAATTCCAATAATCAGGTACTTGCTGACATCAACAAGATTAATCTGTTGCAGAACGAAAATCAGACATTGGATGTCTCTTTTTTGTACAATTTGGACACTTCCTACAACGATACCAAGATGAATAATCTAAATGAAATGAGCGCTGCCGCAGAAGATGCTCTGAAACATGCAAAAACCGGATTTAAATCAGATTTGAACACAATTTCCGATGACATCAATGCGACCATAAGCAATAGCACTGATTTATTTTCTTCTATTTCAGAACGCGGTTTTGCTGAAAGTGCCGGCATGTATGCCGATTTTGTGGCTCCAGACGAGGCGTTAGACGATTGTTTTTCTCAGATGGATTCAGAGAGTGAATGGGTAGACGGACCCTGGCTGGAGATACCTTTAAGTTCTTTGGAAACAGTAACCGTTGACGGTGTCAATTACAAACACCTCGCTTATACTGCAACCTTTGATTCGCTTGCAAAACGTGATTATTTAATTGCCCGCGCCGGCGGAAATGGTATTGAATATACCGGAAAAATATTTATCAACAATATTGTAATCAATGATACCGAATCTGTAGATTTATCCGGTCTTACCGTAAATGATTTATCTAATTCCTACGGAAGCGGCTACAAAGATCTGGCCATCTCAGATTTTGGTGGCGTACCGAGTATCAGTTTCCAGGGAAGTTATACCAGTTCTAATCCAGACTGGCAGGAGGCTTCCATTGAAATTCCGATAGACAGCTACAACTTACAGGATTGCAAAAACGCAGTTTTCGATATTTATTTTGAAGAAGCACAGGCTCCTACTATGAAAGTAGCTGTTGCATTCAATGAAAAATATGATTTCAAGAGCAACCTTGAAACTTTAAATGCAGATTTTGCAACATATAGTAAATCTGTTGCGGAAGGCAACGACACTTCCGAAGCAGCATCCAACATTCAGGCGAAGTTTTCAGAAATCAAAAATAATATTGATTTATATACCTTGGACAGTGACATTGTAAGTTCTGGTACCGCTGCTATCTCCCAGAAGGAAGATGCGTTTAATACAATGCAGGAATATGACCAGAATATTATTGCACTGAAATCTGAAAACAATCAGATTAACAGCAACTTAACTGAAGTTACCTCAGCAGTTCGTTCCGATATCGAAACCCAGACTGAAACTTCCCGTACGACTATGACGGCTCTGATTGCCATTGTTTTTGCCATCGGTGCCATTTTAATCATTTTACTCTCTTTCTACGTTATCACCAGCATCCAGAAAAGTGTCGGCAGCTTCAAGCACACACTTTCTGATATTTCAAATGGTGACATGACCGTACGGGCTGCAAGCGGTAAAGGCGATGAATTCGATATCTTCGGCCGCTCCTTAAATCAGATGACCGACAAACTGACGGAGACCTTAAAATCTGTTGTAAAAATCGCTGGTGATTTAAAAGTCAGTGGTTCCAGTCTGGAGCAGATGGCGCAATCTACCAATGAGACATCCTCCCAGATTGATCTTGCTATTTCCGGTATTGCAGATGGTGCCAATACTCAGGCCCAGGATGTAGAACAGTCTACACAGCAGATTACCGATTTAGGAAATCTTATGGATAACATGGTCACCAACGTAGGCGAATTAGATGACACTTCCTCCAATATGAAGCAGGCAAGTGACGAAGCCTTACAGATTTTAAACGGTTTAAGTATCTCCAACCAAAAAACTACAGACGGCATTAACAAGATTGCGGAACTGATTCACACTACTAACGATTCTGTACAGGAAATCAAAGAGGCTGTTTCCCTGATTTCCTCCATTGCAAGCCAGACAAACCTGCTTTCCTTAAATGCCAGCATTGAAGCTGCAAGAGCCGGAGAAGCGGGAAAAGGCTTTGCAGTAGTTGCTTCCGAAATCCAGCAGCTTGCTGACCAGTCTGACAAATCTGCCGACACCATTTATCAGGTCATCACAAACCTTACGACAAACTTCCAGAACACAATGTCTGTGATGGACGAGGTAGAACAGGCAACTATCGAGCAAAACGAAAAGCTTTCAGATACCCAGACACAGTTCGATATCGTAAGAAACGGCATTGATCAATCCAGGGATAAGACATCTGTTATCAAATCCTCGATTGAAGAATGTAACAAAGTTATTATTAATGTAAATCAGCTTATGATTAATTTATCCGCCATTTCCGAGGAAAATGCAGCTTCTACTACCGAAACTGCAGACTCTATGCAGATATTGAACCAGACAATCAATGCTCTGTTAAAAGAATCACAAAAGCTGCTTGCTGTTTCTTCTGATTTGGAAAACGACATGAAAAACTTTATTCTTTAAGATGTTCATTTTTCTCGTCGCCATAACCTACAGGACCTGCCACTGGCAGCTCCCTTCGGATGCATGGCAACAAAAAAAGCCGCCCGGAAAGATACAATTTCCGGGCGACTTTTTTCTCTCTTTTATTTTTCTTCCTGTGGCATTTCCTCGCGTATTTCCTTTGTACGAATTTCTTTACAGATTGCATCCACAAACTCTGACAATGGCTTTACGCCCTCATCTCCGACAAATCTGCTTCTGACTGAAACGGTTCCGTCCGCTTCCTCCTGCTGTCCTACAACTAACATATACGGCAGTCTGTCTAAACGCGCCTCGCGAATCTTATAGCCAATTTTCTCCGAACGATTATCAACTGTAGCATCGACTCCGTTTTTCTTTAATTCTGCACATACCTTATTTGCATAATCCTCATATTTATCGGAAATCGGCAACACACGTACCTGCTCCGGACAAAGCCAGGTCGGGAATTTTCCTGCATACTTCTCAATCAACCATGCCAGGGTTCTCTCATAGCATCCAAGGGAAGTACGATGAATGATGTATGGGCGGACTTTTTCGCCATTCTGATCAACGTAATACATATCAAAATTCTCAGCAATGGCACAGTCAAGCTGAATTGTAATCATGGTATCTTCCTTGCCATATACATTCTTTGCCTGAATGTCAATCTTTGGTCCATAGAAAGCTGCCTCGCCATCTGCTTCCACAAAGTCAACGCCTTTTTCTCTTAATACTTCTCGTAAAGCCTCCTGTGTACGATTCCAATAATCATCATCTCCAAGATACTTTTTCTTATTTGCCGGATCCCACTTGGAAAGACGATAGGTAACCTCTCCTTCAAGTCCAAGTGTGCTCAAAACATAATAGGATAAGTCAAAGCACCTCTTTAATTCTTCCTCTGCCTGATCCGGACGAATAACCAAATGCCCCTCAGAAATTGTAAACTGACGTACACGGGTAAGTCCATGCATCTCGCCAGAATCCTCGCAACGGAACAATGTAGAAGTCTCACTCATACGATAAGGCAGATCACGATAGGAATGCTGCTCATTTTTATATACAAAATACTGGAACGGACAGGTCATAGGACGAAGTGCAAACACTTCTTTATCCACTTCCTCATCACCAAGCACAAACATACCGTCCTTATAATGATCCCAGTGACCGGAAATCTTATATAAATCGGATTTTGCCATGAGTGGTGTTCTGGTGCGGACATATCCCCAGTCATTGTCCTCCAGATCCTCAATCCATCTTTGAAGTTTCATAATCATCTTTGTTCCCTTCGGGGTAAACAGCGGAAGTCCCTGTCCAATCACATCCACCGTGGTAAACAGACCCATCTCGCGCCCCAGTTTGTTATGATCACGACGTTTTGCATCCTCTAATTTTTCCAGATATTCATTCAATTCTTCTTTTTTATTGAATGCTGTACCGTAAATTCTCTGCAACCGTGCCTTTTGGGCATCCCCTCTCCAATATGCCATGGAAGAAGAAGTGAGTTTAAATGCCTTGATACCTTTTGTTGTCATCAGATGCGGGCCTGCACACAAATCAACAAAACCGCCCTGATCATAGAAGGAAATCTCTGCATCTTCCGGCAAATCCTCTATTAATTCCACCTTAAACGGTTCATTTCTATCTTTCATAAACTGAATTGCCTCATTTCGGGGAAGTGTAAAACGCTTCAATTCATGTCCCTCTTTAATGATTTTTTTCATCTCTGCTTCCAATTTATCCAAATCTTCTCTGGAAAATGGTTCTGCATCAAAATCATAATAAAATCCATCCTCAATGGCCGGTCCAATGGTCACCTTTGCCTCTGGGAAAAGCCGTTTCACTGCCTCTGCCAGCACATGAGAAGCGGTATGACGGATAACACGCAATCCCTCTTTATCATTTGCCGTCAGAATGTTCAATGTACAGTCCTTATCGATTATGGTACGCAGATCTACTACCTCACCATCCACTTCCCCTGCACAGGCAACACGGGCAAGCCCCTCGCTGATATCCTTTGCAACGTCATATACACTAAGTGCCTCATTGTACTCTTTTTCAGAGCCATCTTTCAATGTGATTTTCATGTTACAATCTCCTTTTTTATATTACTTTTTACAATTCTTAACGAAAACTCAGACACTCGTCATCGTCGTCTTCCCAAAAATCATCCATATCATCTGCCATAGTATCTTCCGGGTAGCATCCATTATAGCACCCGTTATGGCTTCCTATCATTGTTTTCTTCTTTGGGGAAAACAATATCCCAAGCAAAATCCCTGCAAGTGTACAGGTACTTACAGTCAAGAGCAGTTCTTTTTTTGTCATGATTTTTTCTTCTTCCATGTTTGAAAAAATCCCCATCAAAAATTTTCTCATATTTTTCCTCCTTTTTTGCTTATAAAAAATCCCTTGTACTGCCAAAGCAATACAAGGGACGTATGTTCTACGCGGTTCCACCCAAATTATCCGTCTCACCCAATATATTCGGAAAACGAATCTCTCATTTGACGATAACGGAATCACCGGGCCGGATTAGAGCCACTCGGAGCTGGTCTTCCGCTGTTTCCTGCAAAGATGCTCTCAGCAACCGCATCTCTCTCTGATACATTTCACAGCTTACTCGTCTCCTCAATGCATTTTCTTATTCCATTGCTATTTTAGTACGGTTTTCAAAAAATGTAAAGCCTTTTTATGCGTTTTTTCCACAGCAGAATTTATATTTCTTGCCGCTTCCGCATGGACATGGATCATTGCGTCCTACTTTTTTTCCAACAATGACTGTACCGGATTTTTTCTGCTCCAAATACAGTTTCTTCTTTGTCAGCTCATCAAAAATATCATCCCACATCGGAAGATTGTACAGCCAGTCAGCTTTGGCATCTACCATGTTCTTATACAATTTCTCCTTGTCAAAAGCAAGGCTTACATGAGTATCCTCCTCCATGGTCTCGATCGGATTCGGCTCTATCAGGCTGTCATTGATTCCATCCAGAAAACCAGTCATGTCCATGATGCTAAGTTCATATTTGTCCGCAAGTTCCTTTACAGTTCCTTCCACCTTTTCATCCGGATTGGTCAACAGTTTCTCATAAACACCCTTCTCCAACAGGAAATATCTCTGCCAAAATCTCTGAAGTTCTCTTTTATCCGTCTGCTGATTATAGGCAACCTTCTGCCATTCTTCTAATAAAGCCATTTTATATTCCTTCCTTTGTTTCCCTCATAATTTATTCGTGTCTGCACACGCATAGTAGTATACCGCATAAAAGAGATTTTTTCAAGCATTCAGCTGCTTAAACTTTTTCAAAACGCTTAACTTCGTTTTTCAGTTCTTCCGAAATATTCCGGCTATTCTTCGTTTCTTCCTGAATCATAGAAATAGCATTTACAAGTTCTACCGCACTCTCTGCCACATCCGATACACCTTTACTACCTTCATCTACGTTCGACGAAACATCATTGATTCCCGTATTCATTCCCTCCATGGTCTGCTCAATAGATGCCGTCTTTCCAGCAAATTCCTGCAAAATTTCATTCATATTATCCGCATCTGACTGATACTGCTTTACGATATCCACAAATCCGTCATAATCCTGTATCACTTTTTCATCCAGGAATTTCAGCATTTCTTCGGCATTCTTTGCCAGTTTTTCTACTGCTTCCGTTACTACTTCACTGATGCTTTGGATATTATTCGCCGTATCGCGGCTATTATCTGCAAGCTCTCTGATTTCATCTGCTACCACAGCAAAACCTTTTCCGGCTTCCCCGGCTCTTGCAGCTTCAATGGATGCATTCAAAGCCAACAAATTGGTCTGGCTTGCGATATCCAAAATATCACCAGTAAGATCATTGATTTTTTCAACACTTCTGCTCTCCTGCACAGAGCTTTCCAACACACCACGTATCCCGTCTATTACTTCGCTTGCCTTTTTCTTATTTTCCACTGTACTACGGTACATTTTGCCAGAACGTTCTTTTATAGAATTTACCATCTGTACCCCGTCATCTGCTCTGCTGCTGATTTCTGTTACACTTTCCAGGATATTATTACTGCCTCCTGCAATCTGCTCCATTGTGGATGCTACCTCCTGCATATTGGCAGCCATCTGCTCCATAGAGGCTGATACACTCACAGCGCTCTGATTCGACATTTCAACCTGAGATGTAATATTTCCAGTAGAATCTGATATTTCATCTGCCCCGGTCTGTATCTTTTTCATCACATCCTGCAACTGTTCCAAAAATCCATTGATACCGGAAACCAGCTGTCCAATTTCATCATTGGTCTTTACTTCGATTCGTTCCGTCAGGTCTCCCTTATTATTCTCAATCTTTGCCACAATTCCCGCCAGATGTGTGCTGGCGCTCTTTGCCGGTCCTGCAATGGTTTTCATTACAACTAAAATCACTGCCACCAAAATAACACATACAAATACTACCAGAATAATATCAAAAACATAGGTTCCACTGATTCTTGTATTACTGTGTTTAATAATATCAGCCAGTTCCGCTTCCAACTCCTGTGCAGTTCCGGCATCTGAAGCAGTCACCGCTTCCTGTATCTCTGTTGCTTTACTGTTAATCTCATTATTGAAAGATTCCATGATGCTAAGCGCCGATAAATTGGTAACACAAATACCAATCATCAACACCCCAAGCAAAACCACCAGACCTACTACTTTTTTCCCTATGCTGTTTTTCATCGCTCTCTCCTCGCTTTCTGCGCTTTATTTTTCAGACAACTGTAAATATTCGTTCCTTTATTGTATCAGATTTGCACAATCTTTTAAAGCTTTTTTGCAAATTTTTGTTATTTTTTCATCACATTATTTTTGTATGTATAGAATATCAAATTCCGTCCATACTATGATTAACCGGTAAAAAGCAACGCATACCCCCATCCGTTCTTTTTGCCGGTTCTACCAAAG
>CAMBKU010000065.1 GCA_945868305.1 uncultured Lachnospiraceae bacterium
GATAGAACACTTGAACCTTATATGTGTGGAGCAATGACATATGTGTGTGCTGCATGTAGTTTCAATAATATTCTAGAACCAACAAAAGCCAGTTATAAACCAGCAATGGGTGATAACAATGAAAAGCAGGAACTGGACAAAATTAAAGCACGAGCACATAGAACTATTACGAAAGTCGCCAAGCAACTTAATAGAAGAGATTATATTATTGAAAACCTCAGTTATGAACAACTGATAGCAAAATATAACGGTTTAGACTGGCAAAGTGCAGAGTGGTCACTACTGTATATGGAAAGAAAAGAGCAAAGAGAAAAAGAAGAAAAAGATAAGAAAATACATCATACACCATACACTGTAGATGATTTCCGAAAAGAAGAACCAGAGTTATTTGAAAAATACCGAAACAAAGGAATAAAAGATTATGAAAAAATAAGTAGAAACATTCTTTGGTATTTAGATCCACCTTATCATCCATATTGCTTAAATGGAATGGATGATGCACCATATGCTAATTCATTTGATTATGATAGCGTAGTTTATATGACAAATATTTTATCAGGTAGTAATGCAGAATATGGTGAACTGTATTATTTCATCAAGAGTGACTACAATCCAAAAGTTACAGTTATTAATGCAAAGAACCAACTGGAAAAGATTGGAACTAATAAAAGGGAAGATATGTCAGACTCAGAGAGAAAGATATATGACCAATGCATGGGGATTTTAGCACATGAAGAAGAAATGATGCATGATTTTGACAGTATAGAAAATGAGAGTAAAGGATTTCAAAGTTTCTGCGTTGGCGGATTTGACAAAGGTGCAATTAAAAAGGAAGATGAAAAACTAATCAAAACAGTAGGATACGAGTATGTTTGGTGTAAGGGTCTACCAGCTGGATATACAGACATTCCCAAAGTTACAGATAAAGTTTAATATATAAAAACACACTTTCAACACATAGAGACATTATAATAATAAGTAATACATTTCAGCATTGGGGAATTGGCGCTTGCGGTGTATAATATAACTGTGGTGGGAAAATATAACCAAATTGATTTGTGAGTACTAAAATATAACTAAAATATAACCGAAAATAAAAAATAGGTAATTTTAGTGAAAGTAATGAAATAGGTGAAAATATGAGGAAAACTAGTAAAATTAGTGAAAGTAGTGAAAATAGTGAAATTCTTATAAATAGGGGCTTGGGATACAAATTTGAAGTGGAGGAGCAAGGATAACCGGAGATGAGAAGACAAAAAGAACAAGGAAAAAATGTTCATCCGCTGTTTGGAAGGTATTCGATTACCAGGCAGATTGCGGAAGTGATTCTGGGACTTGTTGCCGGGACGGTACTGCTTTGCTGCTTGCTAAATACAGTTTTTTTGGAAGGCTATTACGTTAAAAATAAACAAAAACTTCTGATAAATGGATTTGCCCGAATTAACAGGGCGTGTGCAGAGGATAATCTGGAATCCAGTGAGTTTTCCATAGAGTTTGAAAAGATATGTTCTAACAGCAATATCACAATTATGATTATTGATTCTGATGGTACCGTGATAAAATCATCTGCCCGGGATATTGAGGCAATCAGGGATCAGTTTATGGCAGCTATTTTCGGTACGGTGAATGGAACGGCAGATGGCATTGCAACGGGAGAAAATTATAAGATTATAAGGCAGACGGATGACCGCCTGCAGGCGGAGTATTATGTTCTTTGGGGCATTCTGCCGGACGGAAATCTGATTATGATGAGGACACCATTAGAGAGCATTCGGGAGAGTGTTACAATATCAAACCGCTTTTTGACCTATGTGGGAATTGCAGCGGTTATTTTGAGTGCAATTACAGTTGTTTTTGTCACAAAACGTGTGACCATGCCGATTCTGGAACTGACGGATATTTCGCGGAAGATGATAAATCTGGATTTTGATGCAAAATATCATGGAAAAGGAAAAAATGAAATTGACCAGCTGGGAGAACATATGAATCAGCTTTCGGAAACACTGGAGCGTACAATTTCGGAACTAAAGAGCGCGAATAATGAACTGAAGCAGGACAATGAGAGAAAGACAGAGATAGATGAGATGCGCAAGGAGTTTCTTTCTAACGTATCCCATGAACTGAAAACGCCGCTGGCTTTAATCCAGGGTTATGCGGAAGGCCTCGAAGAATGTATCAATGATGATGAGGAAAGTCGGAATTTTTACTGCGAAGTTATTATTGATGAGGCGGATAAGATGAATCAGATGGTAAAAAAGCTGTTGACTTTAAATCAATTAGAATTTGGAAATGACATCGTCACTATCGAGCGGTTTGATGTGACGGAGTTGATTAGAGGCGTGATTGGAGCATCTTCGATTCTTTTGGAGCAAAACGGGATTACTGTAGATTTCAAGGAAACGGAGCCGATGTATGTCTGGGCAGATGAATTTAAAATTGAAGAAGTTATTACGAATTATATGAGCAATGCCATTCATCACGCGGATTTTGAAAAAAAAATATCTATTTTTTATACCAAAAAGGAAGATTGCGTAAGAATCAGTGTTTTAAATACTGGTATACCGATTCCGGAAGCGGATATTCCCAATGTGTGGGTGAAATTTTATAAAGTGGACAAAGCGAGGACCAGAGAATATGGCGGAAGCGGAATCGGGCTGTCGATTGTCAGGGCAATTATGGACTCCCTGCATCGGGAGTGTGGTGTCGTTAATCATGAAAATGGTGTAGAATTCTGGCTGGAATTGGATATAAATAGCAAATAATGGTTGTCTGGTTGTTTGAAAAATGCTATACTAAATTATGTATTAACAGTTATTTCTCAAGGAGAGATGGTATGAAAAAGGCGAGGGCAAAACTGGGTATGGGATTGCTGCTGTCTGCGCTTATGCTTACAACAGGTTGCGGGGACAAAGCAATTCAGCTTACAGAGGAAGAAGAAGAATTGATTGTGAATTATGCGGCACATGTGGTCTCAAAGTTCAACACGAGACAACCGGATGGACTGGTTCATGTTGAGGTTCCGGCAGAAGATATGGATACATCGGAAGAGACGGAGCCGATAGAAGAAATGACGGAGACAGATGTTGGACAGTTGCCTGATGGAGCGCAGGAAATGACATCGGAAAACATAGAGCAGCCGGAGGAGGAAGTACCTGAGGCAAGACAGGCGACACTTACAGAGGCGCTTGGATTGACAGGCGTGGAGGCATTGGTTACTTCCACTGAATTAAAATCTTCTTACATAGAAAAAGAATATTATGCGATGGATGCCTCGGCAGGAAATATGTACCTTATAGTGCATGTAGTATTAAAGAATAATGGCGATGCCGAGACAAACTGTGATATGCTTGCTATGGCACCGCAGTTTGGTGCAGAGGTAAATGGCATGATGACGGTTCCGGCGGAAACGACAATTCTGTTAAATGACCTCAGTACTTATCAGGGAATAATTCCAGCAGGTGACAGTGAAGAAACGGTCTTACTGTTCCAGGTGACTGCTGACACGGTGACACAGGTCGACTCTCTGACATTGAATCTTACTGTAAATGGTGAGAATTTTGTGATTCCGTGTATGTAAGAGAAAGATTATGCAATATATAAGTCCAATTTTGGAATTTTTCAAAAAAATTGTGCAGAATAGATAATACTATGATATAATAAATCTAGTTATACAAGAATACTTCGGGAGGAAATGTCAATGGAGACGAATATTTTATTGGAAAATGGTACAAATGAGCTGGAAGTATTAGAGTTTACACTGAATGACAATCATTATGGAATAAATGTTGCAAAGATTCGTGAAATTTTATCTTATCAGCCAGTAACGCCGGTGCCTAATGCACATTCGAGTGTTGAAGGGATTTTTATGCCTCGTGATACCATGATTACGGTAATCAGTTTGAAAAATTGCCTTGGGTTGCCGGAAACAAAGGAACAGGGACTTTTTATCATTACAAACTTTAATAAGTTAAATATTGCATTTCATGTGGATACGGTAGTGGGGATACATCGTGTATCCTGGACGGAGATTATCAAACCGGATTCTACCATTAATGCTACGGACAGCGGGGTTTCCACCGGTGTAATCAAGATGGATGACAAGCTGGTTGTTATCCTTGATTTTGAGAAGATTGTGACCGATATCAGTCCGGAGACGGGGCTTAAGGTTTCGGATATTGATGAACTCGGAGAACGGAGAAACAGAAGTGATTCTCCAATCTTGATAGCAGAAGATTCCCACCTTTTAAGCAAGCTGATTACAGACAGCTTAAAGAAGGCTGGATACACGAATCTGATTGTTACAATGGACGGACAAGAAGCCTGGGATAAGCTTCGCGAATATCAGGAAGAAGGAGATGTCTTCGAAAAAGTACACTGCATTATTACGGATATTGAGATGCCGCGTATGGATGGACATCGTCTTACCAAGCTGGTAAAGAGTGATGATGAACTGCAGCAGATACCGGTAGTTATCTTCTCCTCTCTGGTAAATGAGGAAATGAGAAGAAAGGGAGAGGCATTGGGAGCAGATGCGCAGCTCACGAAACCGGAAATTGGAAAATTGGTGTCTGCCATTGATGAATTGATTGATAAGAATGTAAAGTAAGATTTAAGGGATTTCGAATAGGGGGGATGTGATTCGAGCAGTCACATCCCCTAATGAGTATTAAAGAAAAACGGGGGTGCTGTTGTGAGCAACGCGGAAGAATATTTGGATGATTTGCTGAATTCTCTTTCCGAGGAAGAAAAAGGCGGAATAGAGGAGGAAAATATGGATATCCTGGAGCAGAATGAGCCGGCGCAGGAAAAAGACAATTCTGTTTTGGGTGAAGATTCGGCGGCTGATGAAGCATTTTTGAAACAGTTTGAGCAGGAACTCGCTACAGATGCAGATGATGATTTTTTGCGTCAGTTTGAGCAGGAATTAGATGAGGGGCAGTCTGTGCTGGAAACTGCCGGGATGGAAGCACCAGAAGCAGAATCGGTAGAGGAACAGGCACTCTTTGATGATATCGATGGTATTCTAAACGGAGCCAAAGAGGAAACGATATCAGCGGTTGAGCCACAGGCAGAACCGGAGTCTGAACCTACGCAGGATACTGCAAATGCAACGGATGCAAATGAGGAGGATTTGTTAGCACTGCTTTCCGGACTGACTGGAAGCGATGAATTATCAGATATCGGACAGGAACCAATGCCGCAGGCTATGGATATTCCTGAGATGCCGGAAACATCCGAAGCAGACGGAGTGCCGCAGGAAGAAAATGCGGGTGGAGGCTTAGCGGATGGAGATTTGTTTGGATTGGATGATCTGGGGCAGATGGGAGAAAGCATCTTTGGCGAGGAAGATGGGATGTCGGCGGATATCCTGGATTCGATGAAAGAAGAAGCTGCTGAAGAACAGAAAAAGACGGGCAAAAAAGACAAGCAGAATAAAAAAGAGAAAAAAGATGGAGAAAAGAAGGAAGGCTTCCTGCAAAAATTGTCCTTGCTTCTTTTTGGAGAAGATGAGGAAGAGGAAGAACTTTCTCCGGGCGATGAAAACCTGAAACTGTTAAAGGAACTGGATGCCGCAGGGGAAACGGATAACGGGGCGGTAAAACCAGAAAATCCAAAAGAAAAGAAAAAGAGAGAAAAAGCAGAGAAGAAAGAACAGAAGAAACAGGAAAAAGAAGCGAAAAAGGCAGAAAAGGCAAAGAAAGCTGCAAGTAAGCCTAAGAAAGAAAAAAAGCCAAAAGAAAAGGACAATACGCCGCCGCTTCCAAAGAAACCGGTTATCTTGATTGCGGTGATGGCAGTATCAATCTTTGCACTGGTAATGCTGGGTAGCAATGCAGTGGGTTATTCTGTGGCTAAGGAACAAGCGCAGGAGGCATATAAAGCAGGGGATTATGTAACAGCTTATGCAAAGCTTTCTGGTCATAAAATAAAAGAAAAGGACGAAGAATTTTTTATAAAAACAGGGCTTCTTGCGACGTTACAGGAAGAATACAATACTTATCAGAGCATGATGAGTATAAATGAGTATGAAATGGCACTGGATTGTCTGATTCGCGGCGTCGGAAGACACAATAAAAATCTGGAGGATGCAACGAAATATGGCGTGGCACCGGAATTTAATAATTTAAAGGATCAGATGGCACAGGAGCTTATAAATAATTTTGGGGTGGATGAGGAACAGGCGAAAGCGGTTTATGACCAGCGCAGCCGGAAAAATTATACGTTGGAACTGAAAAGAATACTGAAAGAAGCAGGCATGGAATAGGAGTTTGTATGATAGCAATTGTGGATTACGATGCCGGAAATTTAAAAAGCGTTGAAAAGGCATTGGCATTTTTGAAAGAAGAATCTGTGATTACCAGAGATTTTCGTGAAATTGAAAAGGCGGATAAAGTAATTTTGCCGGGAGTAGGTTCCTTTGGAGCGGCAATGGACAATCTGAAAAAATATGAACTGGATAAGGTTGTAAAAGAGGTGGCGGCCTCAGGAAAGCCATTCCTTGGTATTTGTCTGGGATTACAGCTTATGTTTGATGGAAGTGAAGAAAGCGAGGGCGTGGAAGGTCTTGGCATTTTAGAGGGAGATATACTTAGAATTCCTGATAAGCCGGGACTTAAAATACCGCATATCGGCTGGAATTCCCTGACGCTTCAAAATGCCGGACGCTTATTTGAAGGACTTGAGGAAACGCCGTATGTTTATTTTGTGCATTCTTACTACCTAAAGGCAAAGGATGAAGCAATCGTAAAGGCGACAACGGAGTATTCTGTACGGATACATGCATCTGTAGAACAGGGAAATGTGTTTGCATGTCAGTTTCATCCGGAAAAAAGCAGCACGACCGGACTTCGAATACTTAAGAATTTTGCGGATATAAAGGGAGGTGCCTGCTGATGTTTACGAAACGAATTATCCCATGTCTGGATGTCAATAATGGCAGAGTTGTAAAAGGCGTAAATTTTGTCAATCTCAGGGATGCGGGAGACCCGGTGGAAATTGCGGCTGCATATGATAAGGCAGGGGCGGACGAAGTGGTGTTTTTGGATATCACAGCATCGTCGGATGCCAGAGGAACTGTAGTGGACATGGTGCGCCGGGTTGCGGAAAAAGTATTTATTCCTTTTACTGTGGGCGGTGGAATCCGCACTGTGGAGGATTTTAAGGCACTACTTCGCGAAGGGGCAGATAAGATTTCCATTAATTCATCTGCAATCAATACGCCGAATCTTATCAGTGATGCGGCAGATAAGTTTGGAAGTCAGTGTGTGGTAGTTGCCATTGATGCCAGAAGACGGGAGGATGGCTCTGGCTGGAATGTTTATAAAAATGGAGGAAGAATCGACACAGGGTTAGATGCTGTGGAGTGGGCGATGAAGGCAGATCAACTTGGTGCAGGGGAAATTCTTTTGACCAGTATGGATTGTGACGGAACCAAGGCAGGTTATGATCTTGAGTTGACCAGACAGATTGCGGAGAATGTTTCAATTCCGGTTATTGCATCTGGAGGTGCAGGTACAAAGGAACACTTTTATGAGGCATTGACGGAAGGAGGGGCAGATGCAGCCCTGGCAGCTTCGTTGTTCCACTATAAGGAACTGGAGATTATGGATTTGAAAAATTATCTGGCGGGCAAAGGTGTGTCAGTCAGACGATAAAAGATAAAATGGGAGATTTGTGGGGACACAAATCTCCTTTTGTAGGAGATGAAATATATGGGAATGATCACCAATGACTGGCTGGATGCGATATCCGGTGAATTTAAGAAACCCTATTATAAAGAGTTATATAACTTTGTGCGGGAGGAATACAGCAGGACAACGGTTTATCCTCCGGCGGATGATATTTTTAATGCCTTTCATTTTACGCCGCTTAGTAAGGTGAAGGTGCTGCTTTTGGGACAGGATCCCTATCATAACGTGAATCAGGCACATGGATTAAGCTTTTCTGTATTGCCGGAACAAAAAGAGATTCCGCCGTCTTTACAGAATATTTATAAAGAGCTTCATGACGATTTGGGTTGCTACATTCCAAATAACGGATATTTAAAAAAGTGGGCGGATCAGGGGGTTTTACTGCTTAATACCGTTCTTACCGTCCGGGCACATCAGGCAAATTCCCATCAGGGTAAGGGCTGGGAGGAGTTTACGGATGCCATCATCCGGGCTGTGAATGAGCAGGATCGTCCGATTGTTTATCTGCTTTGGGGCAGACCGGCGCAGATGAAAAAGTCGATGCTCACTAATCCAAAGCACTTGATACTGACAGCTCCGCATCCAAGTCCGTTGTCTGCGTATCGCGGGTTCTTTGGCTGCAGGCATTTCAGCCAGACGAATGAATTTTTAGAAAAGAATGGTGCCACGCCAATCGATTGGCAGATTGAAAATATTTAGTGTTAAAATGAGGAGTGCCCCGACATCCTTTCAGATACCGGGGCTATTATGAAAAAATTAATCAATTGATAATGCCGTAAGTTATATTTTGTATTTCTCTTTCGATGGTTATATCATAGCAAACGATTATGAACAAAGTATGAATAATCTTTTAAAATACTGTGAAATACTAACAAAAACACGTTTAAAAAGAAAAAAAACCTATAAAATATATACAAAATGAATTAGGACAAAATAAAAGAATAAGGGAAAAGTCACGACAAAAACGTAAAAAAATGCATGAATCTGCCGATATATATGATATAATAAAAAGAGAAAAAGTGTCAGAACAACTTGATTTGGGAATAAACATGGATGTGAATTTTTCAAAGGAGTGATATTATGTCGATGACGGTAAATAATTTGAATAATTTGTTTTCTGGAGTTTTTGGATGGAATAACAATAATAACAACAGTAGTTCCTCGCTCTTTGGTTCTGCTTCGAATTTTGGAGTCAATCTGACGGATTATGCGACGATAAAGAGTGGTTCGTACCGCAAGCTGTTAAAGGCTTATTATGCGGAATATCCGGAAGAAACAGAAAAAGCTCAGAATTCTGTAAAAACGAACAGTGTACAGACAAAAAAGGAAAAGACAGAGACACTTGCAAGGATAGAAGATTCTGCGGATACCCTAAAGGATGCTGCGGATGCACTGTTGACACAGGGAAATAAGTCGATTTTTTCAAAGGTGGAACAGACAGACGATAAAGGAAATAAGACGACAGAATATGACAGGAATGCAATTTATAAGGCAGTTGATAAATTTGTAAGTGGTTATAATACCATGATTGACAGGGCAGAGGATGCAGAGAACAATAGTATCAGAAATGCGGCACTTTCTACGATGCGTTATACAGAGGCTAATTCCAAAGCACTGGAAAATATCGGAATTACGATTGGTTCTGACAATAAGCTTTCTCTGAACCAGGAGACGTTTGAAAAGGCAGATATGGAAAATGTAAAATCCTTATTTAATAAAACAGGCTCTTATGGCTATCAGGTTTCTGCAAAGGCATCCATGATTTCTTTTTATGCGGAACGGGCAGCTTCTCAGGCTGTGATGTACGGAGAAAACGGTACTTATACCTATGCTTACCAAAATGGTGATTTGTATAATATAGGAATTTAAAAGAAGAAGTTTATTTGTTTACGAGAAGCAAGAGTGCTTTGGCACTCTTGTTTTTTGACGGAAAAGAGGCAAAAATGAAAGACTATACAGAAGAATTTGTAAAGATCAATGGAATCGAACAGTATTTACTGCACTATAAGAAAAAGGAAGGGACACCGGTATTATTGTATTTGCACGGAGGACCAGGTTCATGTGAGCACATGATGGCATATGCGTTAGACGAGGTATGGGGAGATATGGTGACACAGGTACATTGGGATCAGCGCGGAGCAGGTCGCACCCTGATGAAAAGTAAAGCAGTCCCGGAGAATATGGCGCAGATGCTTTTGGACTTGGATGCTGTGGTTTTGTATCTGAAAGAACAATACCATACAGAAAAGATAATCCTGCTTGGACATTCCTGGGGCACGATCCTCGGCAGTATCTATGCCTTACAGCATCCCGAGAATGTCCTGGCATATATTGGAAGCGGACAGGTTGTTCATATGGCAGAAAACGAGAAAAGAGGATATGAACGGGCACTTGATGCAGCAAAAAAAGCAGGGGATGCAAAGCAGATAAAGCAGCTTGAAGCACTGAAGTCTTATCCGGATCTGACGCATGAGAATATTTTAAAGGAACTTTTTGTTGTACATAGAATTGAAATGAAGTATACAAAAAATAACGGAAATGCCATATTGATGAAGCTGATGAAAAAAAGTCCCTGCTTTGGATTTCGAGATCTCCTGGCAATGCAAAAATCAAATAAGGCGAATACAGCTTTGCTTCGTGAGGTATTGGGTTTTGACTTATATCAGTATGGGACAAATTATCAGGTTCCGGTATTTTACTTGCTGGGGGAAGAGGATATGACAACGCCGGTTTCACTGACCGAAGATTATTTTGAAAGAATAATGGCACCGAAAAAGAAAATTGAGGTAATCGCAGATGCAGGGCATAATGTAATGTATGAAAAAATGCAGGAATATGGAGAGGCTTTAAAGAATATCATGCAAATGCTTGCTTAGTCCGGCGAAAAGATGGGATAAACAGGTTTAGAAAAAAAGTGCAGTGTTCCTTATAAGGAACACTGCACTTTTTAAAATTAATCGTCGTTTTCTTCGTCCTCAGTGGTAGAATAAACGGCCTGCCGTTTTCTTGCTTCAGCATTTTCGAGATATTCATCATAGGTTGTGATTTTGTCAATCAAGGAACCATCCGGGAGAATTTCCATAATACGGTTTGCGGTAGTCTGTACCACCTGATGGTCGCGGCAGGAGAGCAGGATGACACCCGGAAATTTAATCATACCGTTGTTAACAGCAGTGATGGATTCCATATCCAGGTGGTCGGTAGGCTCATCTACGATTAGGACATTGGAGCCCTCAATCATCATGCGTGAAAAAAGCACACGTACTTTTTCGCCACCGGAAAGCACACGCATTTTCTTGACACCGTCATCTCCGGCAAAAAGCATTCTTCCGAGAAAACCGCGGACATAGGTGGCATCTTTGATCTCAGAGAATTGGGTTAACCATTCTACGATGGTAAGGTCGGTATCGAAGATTGCGGTATTGTCCTTTGGGAAGTAGGACTGGGAAGTGGTAACGCCCCATTTGTAGCTTCCGGAATCCGGTTCCATTTCTCCTGCAAGAATCTTAAATAAAGTGCTTTTTGCCAATTCGTTGCCGCCGACGAATGCGACCTTGTCTTCTCTGCCGAGAATAAAGGAAACGTTGTCTAACACCTTTACTCCGTCGATGGTTTTGGAAAGATCGGTAACGGTAAGAACTTCGTTTCCAATCTCACGGTTTGGACGGAAGTCAATATACGGGTATTTTCGGCTGGATGGTTTGATTTCATCCAGTTCAATTTTTTCTAAGGCTTTCTTTCTGGAGGTAGCCTGTTTGGACTTGGAAGCGTTTGCGGAGAAACGGGAGATAAATTCCTGTAATTCTTTAATTTTTTCTTCCTTTTTCTTGTTGGCTTCCTTCATCTGCTTAATCAATAACTGGCTGGACTCATACCAGAAATCATAGTTTCCGGCGTAAAGCTGAATCTTGCCGTAATCGATATCGGCGATGTTGGTACATACTTTATTTAAAAAGTAGCGGTCGTGGGATACCACGATGACTGTATTTTCAAAGTTGATAAGAAATTCCTCCAGCCATGCGATGGCGTCAAGGTCCAAATGGTTGGTCGGCTCATCCAGAAGAAGGATGTCAGGATTGCCAAATAATGCCTGGGCAAGAAGAACCTTGACTTTTAAAGCACCCGGAAGTTCGCTCATTACGGTGTAGTGTAAATCTGTTTCGATGCCAAGACCGTTTAAAAGCATGGCAGCGTCGGATTCGGCATTCCAGCCGTCCATTTCAGCAAATTCTGCTTCCAGTTCACTGGCACGGATGCCGTCTTCGTCTGAGAAATCTTCTTTTGCGTAGATGGCGTCTTTTTCCTTCATGATGTCGTAAAGACGTTTGTTTCCCATAATGACGGTATCTAAAACCGTGAATTCATCATATTTAAAGTGATCCTGCTGCAGGAAAGAAAGACGCTGTCCCGGAGTGATGACTACGTCACCGCTCGTCGGTTCAAGCTGCCCGGACAAAATCTTTAGGAAAGTAGATTTTCCGGCACCGTTGGCACCGATAAGACCGTAGCAGTTTCCTTCTGTGAATTTGATGTTTACGTCCTCAAAGAGGGCTTTTTTACCAATTCGTAAAGTGATATTATTTGCACTGATCATGTTTTATTTCTCCTCACTCTTAAGCTGTACATTACGTGTAATCATACTAATTCGTATCATACTAAAAAAACGCAGGAAAAGCAATAAAAACTTATGAATTGTACTTCGTTTCGTACAGCAGAACGCTTTACAATCGACAAATAAAATGATAAAATGAGTCCATAGGTCTAAAAGACATTTTAATTAATTTATAGTATTAATTAAAGTTATATAAAAGGAGGAAAACAAATGTCTAGAGCAAAACAGTCTATGGACGGAAACACCGCTGCAGCTCATGTAGCCTATGCGTTTACAGATGTCGCAGCTATTTACCCAATTACTCCATCCAGCCCAATGGCAGATACTGTTGATCAGTGGTCAGCAGCAGGACAGGAGAATATTTTTGGTAACCAGGTTAAGGTTGTCGAGATGGAATCAGAAGCAGGTGCTGCTGGTGCAGTTCACGGTTCCCTTGCTGCAGGTGCTTTAACAACAACATTTACAGCTTCTCAGGGACTTTTACTTATGATCCCGAATATGTACAAGATTGCAGGTGAGCAGCTTCCTTGTGTATTCGATGTATCTGCACGTACCGTTGCAACACAGTCTCTTAATATTTTCGGTGACCACAGCGATGTTTACGCCTGTCGTCAGACCGGTTTCGCTATGTTATGCGAGACCAATCCGCAGGAAGTTATGGACTTAAGCCCGGTTGCTCATCTTGCAACAATCGAAGGCAAGGTTCCGTTCATCAACTTCTTTGATGGATTCCGTACATCCCACGAAATTCAGAAGATCGAGAAATGGGATTACGCAGATTTGAAGGAAATGTGCAATATGGACGCTGTAAAAGAGTTCCGTGCGCATGCATTAAATCCGGAACATCCGGCAATGCGTGGTTCTCATGAAAACGGAGACGTTTTCTTCCAGCATCGTGAAGCATGTAATTCTGCTTATGACAATTTACCGGCAATCGTTTCTAAATATATGAAGAAAGTAAACGAGAAGTTAGGTACAGATTACGATTTATTCAACTACTACGGAGCACCGGACGCTGAGCGCGTTATCGTTGCTATGGGTTCCATCAATGACGTAGCAGAAGAAGTAATCGATTACTTAACTGCAAAGGGAGAAAAAGTTGGTCTTGTTAAGGTTCGTTTATATCGTCCTTGGGTATCCGATGCATTCTTAAAAGTACTTCCTAAGACTGTTAAGAAGGTTGCTGTACTTGACAGAACAAAAGAGCCAGGTTCTCTTGGTGAGCCGTTATATCTTGATGTTGCTACCACACTTCGTGAAGCAGGTCTTGATACAATCGTATTAACAGGTGGACGTTATGGTTTAGGTTCCAAAGATACACCACCTTCCTCCGTATTTGCTATCTATAAAGAATTAGAGAAGGATGCTCCGAAAGCAAGATTCACAATCGGTATCGTCGATGATGTTACCAATTTGAGCTTACCGGAAGTAAAACCGGCTCCAATCACAGCTACTCCTGGTACTGTAGAATGTAAGTTCTGGGGACTTGGCGGAGATGGTACTGTAGGTGCAAACAAGAACTCTACCAAGATTATCGGTGACCATACCGACAAATTTATCCAGGCATACTTCCAGTATGACTCCAAGAAGACCGGTGGTGTTACCATTTCTCACTTGAGATTCGGTGATAAGCCAATCAGAAGCCCGTATTACATCAACCAGGCTGACTTCGTAGCATGTCATAACCCGGCTTATGTAAATCAGGGATTCAAGATGGTTCAGGATGTAAAACCGGGCGGAGTATTCATGATTAACTGCCAGTGGAGCGATGAAGAATTAGCTGACCACTTAAATGCTGAAGCTAAGAAATACATTGCTGACAACAATATCCAGTTATACACCATCAATGCAATCGATAAAGCAATTGAAATTGGTATGGGCAAACGTACCAACACAATTCTTCAGTCTGCATTCTTCAAACTGGCAAACGTTATGCCGATTGACGAAGCAGTAGATTTCATGAAAGCAGCTGCAAAGAAATCCTATGGTAAGAAGGGTGATGCAGTCGTAGAAATGAACTACAA
>CAMBKU010000066.1 GCA_945868305.1 uncultured Lachnospiraceae bacterium
CGAAGCTTTCCATCAACAAGGAGGTATCAAAATATGAATGGCAGGTCGGGGACACGGTTGATTATGTAATAAAAGTCAATCAGACGGTAAATGGTTGCGTGGCAAAAAATGTGAAGATCAGTGATACGTCGCTGCCGGAAGGACTTGCGGTATCGGATGATGCGGATGCAATCACCGTAGATTATCCTAAGAGCTGGACAGATATGGACGGCACGTCACATCAGACTGCAGTCTCAACGACGAGACAGGGAACCGGATTTGTGGTAACAGTGGATGGGCTTGGTGCTGACGCCCCGGTAACGATAAAGGTAAAGTGCAAGGCAAAAGATTCTGTAAATGGACAGAAAATAACCAATACAGCAACAGCGCAGGCAGATAATGTGAAGGCTTCCGTGAAAGACAATGCAAGAGTCTATATCAACAGCCCGGAGCTTTCTATCAATAAGGAGGTATCAAAATACGAGTGGCGTGTTGGTGATACCGTAGACTACACGATAACTGTGAAACAGACAAAAGATGGATGCCAGGCAAAAAACGTAAAGATCAGTGACATATCGCTGCCGGAGGGACTTGCAGTATCGCAGGATGCCGGAGCAATCTCGGTAGAATATCCGGAGACCTGGACAGAACCGGAAAGTGGAGCGGTGCGGCAGACATCTGTGTTGAAGGAAAGGCAGGGAACCGGCTTTTTGGTAACGCTGGATCGGCTGGAGTATAATGCTCCGGTAACTGTGAAGGTGAAATGCACGGTCACAGATACTGTGAATGGAAACGTTGTGATAAATACGGCAACAGCACAGGCAGATAATGTAAAGACATCGGTAAAAGATAATGCAGAAGTGTATATCAATAGTCCGGGCGTACATATCGAAAAGGAATGTGATCAGAATTATGCAAAGGTAGGAGACCTGATTAGTTACACGCTGCACGTAGACAACTGGTCGGCAGGAACTTTGGCAAGAAATGTAGTGATTGCAGACCAGATTGAGACAGATGGAATGAAGCTACAGAAAAACTCCATTGTGCTGCTGGACAGCGAAGGGAATCCGATTGAGGATGCCAAAATAACGGTAAAGGGCAATACTTTCCGTATCGAGACAGGAAGAACTTTGATTTGTCCGGAAGCAAATTATCAGATTATTGATGCAGATAAGGGAAATTCGGATGGAGGAAAGCTGAATCCGGAAGGTGCGGCGAAAGAAGAAGCCTTTACGGTTGAGTATCAGGTGACGGCAACAAAGCAGGTAGAAGAAGGAGGAGTGCTGCAAAATAAAGCAACAGTGACTTGTGACGAGGGCACAAAAGATGAAGATGAGGCAGTCGTCCGGGTAAATGGACCAATGTTAGATATGGTCAAATCATCGGATAAGAGTACCTATCAGGTTGGAGAGACCGGACATTATACGCTTACCATAAGGGAAACGAGAGAATCCCTGACGGCAAAAGCGGTAACGGTTACAGATACTTTTGCAGAAAAAGGAATGACAATCGATGCGGACAGCATAACTGCAGAAATAAATGGTGAGACTTTTGAGCCCGAATCCGTGGAGGTAAATGAGAACGGATTTACCATAAAAACCGGGAAAGACTTAACGGATACGGATAAGCTGGTAATATACTATGATGTCTTGTTCGATACGGTCACACCGGGAGAATATTACACAAATAATGCAGTAGCAAAAGGAAGCAATACAGAGGAGGCGAAGGATAAAAACAAAGTTTTGGCAGACGAGGGAGAAGCACCGGAACTTATTATTGAAAAAAGGGCAGAGAAAGAACAGGCAAAAGTCGGAGAGACCAATAATTATACGGTAAAAGTAACCCAGGAGAGCCATTATGTGACAGCTAAAAATGTGGTCATACAGGATTCTTTTGATAAAGATGGGGCAGCGTATGTCAAAGATTCCCTGAAAATCATTGATAAGAAGGGACAGGATATTACGAAGGAGGTAAAAATCTCGTATGCGGATAATGGATATATCATTAAGACCGGGAGAGATTTAGGCTACAACGAATATTTTAAGGTGACATACAGCCTTTCTTATGCTGACGCTTCGCTTGGCGGGCAGACCATAACGAATACAGCGTCGGCAAACGCAGACAATACAGAGGAGGTGAGCGCTGCAGCACAGGTGGAAATCAGAGCGGATGCACCCGAACTGTCCGTTGTAAAGAAAGCAGCAAAACAGACGCTGCACGTTGGAGAAACCAACACATATACAGTGACAGTAAAAGAGACAAAAGAGGGTGAGACGGCAAAAGACGTTGTTATCCGGGATTCCCTTTCTGATGAGGGTGCTGAATATGTTCAGAGTTCGTTAAAAGTGACAGATCAGGATGGCAAAGAGGTTGCCGGAATCATGACAGTATTTGAAAAGAATAGCTTTACAATTCATACAGGCAGAGATCTTTCTTATAACCAGTCACTTACAGTAACTTATGATGTAGTGTATCGCACAGTGCCGACGAAGGAAGGAAGCATAACCAATACAGCAGTAGTAAACGGACAGAATACCGGAGACATTCCTGGAAAAAATGTGGTTATCGTTTTGCCGAATACACCGGAACTTTCGATTACAAAGAAAGCAGAAAGTGATAAGTTGAAAGCAGGTGAAATGA
This sequence comes from uncultured Lachnospiraceae bacterium, assembly GCA_945868305.1. Taxonomy (GTDB): domain Bacteria; phylum Bacillota; class Clostridia; order Lachnospirales; family Lachnospiraceae; genus Roseburia_D. The sequence goes on from CAMBKU010000066.1 coordinate 2,620, forward strand.
ACACATACACGGTAACGGTAAAGGAAACGAAGGAAGGAGAAACAGCAAAGAACGTCGTCATAAAGGACTCATTTGACAAAGAGGGAGCTTCGTACATACAGGATTCCTTAAAAGTGACAGATCAGGGTGGAAAAGAGATTACAGGAACGAAAGTAACGTTTTCTGATAACGGATTTGTTATAAACACCGGGAAAGATTTGAAGTATAATGAAGCGCTTAATGTAACATATCAGGTAAAGTACGCAGAGACATTGGCAGGAAATAATATTACGAATACGGCGGCAGCAAAAGCGGACGATGCAGACGAGGTGAACATTCCTTGTACAGTAAATATCCTGCAGGAATCCCCGGAACTGTCTATTAAAAAGGAAGCGGAAAAGTCTGAACCTAAGGTAGGAGAAACGAACACATACACGGTAACGGTAAAAGAGACGAAGGAGGGAGAAACAGCAAAGAACGTCGTCATCAAGGACTCTTTTGACAAAGAGGGAGCTTCATACGTTCAGAATTCCCTAAAAGTGACAGATCAGGATGGAAAAGAGATTACAGGAACGGAAGTAACGTTTTCGGAAAATGGATTTGTTATTAAGACCGGGAAAAACTTAAAGTATAATGAAGCATTTTTCGTGACGTATCAGGCAGTCTACACGGACGCCCTGGCAGGAAAGGATGTGACGAATACGGCAACAGCAAAAGCAGATGATGGAGACGAAGTGAAAGTGGAAAAAGCGGTAAAAGTAAAGAAAGTGACAACAGTCAAGAAAAAGGTAGTGTCGTCTACGACTACTCCGAAGAAGACAGAGACACAAAAAGTCACGACCAAGACAACGAAAGCACCTCAGACTGGATTGCATGATCATTTTTGGTTATTTGCGATTTTAGGAGTGGTACTGCTTTCAGGAGGAGTGGCAGGAATTATTTACTTAGTACGGAAAAGAAGGAAATAGCCTTCTTTTTTTCTTTGCCTGAAATCAGGTAGGAATTTTGTTTATATCACGAATTATTGGATTCTGTGTGCCGAAATTCGGCACACAGAGGAAGGAGGTGCAGATGAAGAAAAAGAAGCTGATGGTTGGATGTTTGATTCTGGCGGCGGTCTGCTGTCTGGGAGCAGCTTTCCTTTTAGGCAGAGGGAAAAAACAGATTAAACCGGATATTACCGGGATGAAGGATATTACTATAAATGTCGGAGATGAACTTCCGAATCTGACAGCAGGCATTGAAATGACAGAATCAGTCACCGGAGTATCGGTTGATGCTTCTGCGGTGAATAAAGAAAAACCGGGAAAATATCAGATTATTTATTATTACGAGGACGAAGGAGGAAATCAATTCAAAAAAACAGTCACCTGTACGGTGAAAGCTCCAATGGAGGAAGCACTTGAGACAGAAGCGGCAGTTTCGACGGAAACAGTAATTGTGCCGGGAAAGGAATAAGAGGATATTATGGAAGAAGTATTAAAGACAGAAGACAGCTTTGACAGGATGCGTGCCATCTTCGCAGAACGGGAAAAGGAATATAATGCCAGAGAGGAGGAGTTCAAGCAACGCAGAGCAACATTTACAGCGTTAGAGGAGAAGCTGCGGCGGGAAAAAGAAGATATTGTTTCCAGGGAAAACGAATTAAAAAGCAGGGAAACAGAGCTTGGTTTGCGGCTTGACGAACTTGAGAAAAAGCGTACTGAGGTACTGGAGATGGAAGAACGCTTGAAAAAGGAGCGTACAGCATTTGATGCCGAAAAGAGTAATGCATATCTTAATGTTAAGCTTGCACAGGAAGAATTGCAAAATGAAATGATGAAGGTGAAGCGGCAGTCAGAGCAGCTTGAATTTCAAAAGGAAATGGGGAATATTGGGGTTGAGGTCATTCATGTAAATACGGATGACTATATCCCTAAAGAAGATTTAAAGAATTATATCCTTCGTTCCGAAGTAGAAGAACGCTACATCTTAAAAACCGAACATGAAAAGGAGGTTGATCAGTTAAAAGAAATAAATCAGAATTTACAGAAGGCAAAGGCAGAGCTTTTCCGGAAGATGTTCGGCGGAGACTCTGGTGCCAAAGAAACCATAAACGAGGAGACACAAAGCAGCGCAGACAAGGAAACGGGAGGGGGTGAAGCTACAGATATTATTTCGGAAACAGCCAGGGATTTGACAGCGGAGAGTTTAAAGGATGCATTACTTGAAAGAACAGATTATAATGCGCCGAGGGTTCGCCATGCGGATAAGGGAGATCTGGTAGAAGTAAAAAAAGGGGAAGCGACATGCTGCTTCGTTTTCGATGAACCGCCGTATTTTGATATTACTTTCCAGAGAAAGGAAAGTAAGCGACTGTTGGCACTTTTGGAGAAGTTGAGAGTAATGTATCCGGATGTAACATTTACAAGTGAAAATGGAGAAGTCAGGATTACCGGATACTTTATGAGGAGCATCTCTGTATCATCCCTGTTAAAGGAAGTTGAGGAAATTTCAGACGGTTTCCTGGAACAGGAGGAACGGCATGGCAGGTAATATAGCTGCAGGTATTCTTTTTGTACTTGCAGCAGGTTTCTTTGGAGCGTTTTTGTATCTCATGTTAGACAGGGGTAAAGAAAATAAGCAGGAACGAAAAAGACTGCCGTGGCAGCGGAAAAAGGAAGCAGAAGCTGACTTCCCGGAAAACTTTGTTTTAGAGGTAGACCAGGCATATAAAAAAGAGGAGAACATCCAGGGGATGTTGGAAGAACTGCTGGAGCGTTATCCTCAGGGTAAAATCCATGAGAAGCTGGAGAAAGCAAAAGATTACCTGCTGAACAGCAGATATAAAGATTATGAGACCACGTTGTATCATTATCTATCGGATGGCTCAGAGGAATTGAAGGAGCTGTATGCAAAGATTATCTTAAAAGAGATTGCGAAACGTATGCGGCTTCCGATGAAAGAATAGGAAAAATTGAAGTAGTGAAAGTAGAAAAAGAGGTGTGTTAAGCAGCTCTTTTTTTTGTGCAGTTGGTGCCGAAATTCGGCACAAAAAGGAGGAAAAATCATGGGAATGAGAAGAAGAAATGAGAATGGAAGAATGGACAGAGGAAGATCCTCTGGAAAACAGAAGATTGTATTTGTACTGGCGTTAGCACCAGCGTGTGCAGCAGCGTATTTAATCCGTAGGGAGATGCTGCTCACTCCATATGCGAGATTTGCAGAAATGGCTTTTTTTGTGAGCCTTGTACTCATTGGCGGCGTTCTGGAGTTCCTTGCAGGAAAAATTACAAAAAATTGGAGATAGAAGGAGAAAAAACTATGAAGAAAAGAAGTATGGAAAAAGTAATGAAATTTTTAAAACCGAGAAGAAAGGTATGTAAAAGAGCAATACTGGTCTTGGGATTAGTAGCGGTAAATTTTTGTCTGACAACAATGCCGGTATTTGCGTCGACTGCTAGCAGCGGAGCTGACTTGGTAACTACGAAAATTGGTTTGCTCTTTGATATTATTGCTGCATTTGTTTCAAGTTATGGTGGTATTCAGGTGCTTTGGGGAGTGTTCGAGTGGGGTAATGCCACGAACACCCAGGATGGTATGATGCAGTCAATGGCTGTAAAACGAATCGGCGGTGGCTTAATTGAGGTAATCGCATCACAGTTAGTTGCAGTGCTTATTGCATAGGAGGTTCCTATGACGACAGAAAAAATAGTTGAGATGGTCAAAAATCTCCTCATGGGTCCTTTCTTTGAAATGGGAACTGACATATGGAATTTTGTTATGAGCCTTGTTTTCGGTGTAGTTACGACTACACCGCAGGGCTTTTCAGCAGATGCCTGGGCTTATGTGGTAAACGATCTTTATCCCTGGGCACTTGGTATAGGAGTTGCATTGCTGAACCTGTTCTTTTTGATAGGTTTTTTCAAACAGACAGCTAATATCAAGGAAAATATGACGACGGAGATATTGGTCACCTTGTTGGTTAAGCTGATTATGGCGAATACGCTTATGACCAGCGGACTTAATATTATGCAACAGTTTTTTGAAATGTCTTCCGGACTGTCCGCGCAGATATTTCACAGCCCGCCGTCCTATGCTTCCGGAAATGTGGACATTCAGACAATGGTCTTTTTTTGGGGAATTTATGGCATGTTGTATATGGTTGTTGCCATTGTCTGCAGTGTAATGATTTTTCTCACAGTTTATGGGCGTTATCTGAAATTATATGTTGCGATAGTAACCGGTCCGGTTGCTATGTCAACTATGGCGGGTGGGATTGGAATTGAAAATACAGCGCATTCATGGATTAAGACCTTCCTGTCATATGTGTTTGAGATAGTTATTATCGCAATCGTCATTTCTATAGCCGGAAAGATTATCGGAGGTATGGATTGGGGAAGATTAGACGGTTACATTGGGCATCTGTTTAATGGAGCATCGACATCTTTTCAATCTATGTTCACAATGGTCATCATGGCTGGAAGCGTAAAAGGAACAGATAGTCTTATGAGAAGGCTGTTTGGTTTGTAGGAGAGGAAAAAGATATGAATATAAAGTTAAACAAGGATTTCGAACAGGAATATCCGGATGATGTCTGGAAAGGATTTACAGGAAGGCAGACAGCTACAATCATTATTGCTGTGGTTCTTGGAGGAGCTTCTATTTTTGGAATATGGTATCTGACAAGGATTGAACCGAAATATTGTGTTTATTTGGGAATGCCTGTGCTTGCAGCTATTTTGTTTTTTGGCTTTAAACAGTATCAGGGCATGTTCGTGGAACAGTATTTGAAAGAACTTCTGTTTGAAAGGAAAATAAGGCATTTAAGCTTTGATGCCGGAGAACTGGAAGAAAAAAATGTCCGGATATTTTCAATGGATACAAAGAAAAAAGAAGGGAGAAAAAAACATGGTAATAAATGGAAATAAGGCATTTTCGGCGGTAAAGAAAAAGTCGAGAATGTTTAAAGAAATTCCACGCTGTGTCAAAGAAGCTTTTAATATTACCGATGCAGATCCGAATGGAATTTTTAAGATTGAACCGGGAGACGGCATCTGTCTTTATGACAGGTGCTATATTTTTGAAGATATTAATTACATCAATCAGGATGCGGATGTAAAGGAAAGAACACTCCTGCAGCTTGCGTCATGGCTAAATTCCATGAAAGTAGAGTTTAAAGTCTCTGTTATTGGGGAGCATCAGGATGTAAAAGAATTTTTAAAAGAGATATTTATTACAAAGAACGGAAATAAGTATCCGGATATCCAGGATGGGATTGGAAAGTGGATAAATGAAAAGGCAGATGAGGGGAATCAGGATATGCGGGAAATCATGTATCTGACCGTAAGCTGCAGAGCTCGAAGTTACGAAGATGCAAAGATATATTTTAACGGGCTGGATACGCATTTACATGCCATGTTTGGTATCTGGAAAAGTAAACTGTATCGTTTGTCCGGATGGGAACGTCTGCATTGCCTGTATCGGATCATGCATAAAAACGAGGAAGGACAGTTCTTTCTATCGAAAAAGGCAGTCAACAGGAATGATGATTCCTGGAAGAACGATATTTTCCCTGGTACTGTGGATAGTTACAGCAATTTTATGGTATTTGATGATACTTTGTATGTATCTGTGCTTTATGGAAAGAGCTTTGCGACAGCACTTGACGAGGGAGCGTTCATGCATACGTTTACCACAATGCCTTTCCCTAATATTGTGACGCTTGATTACGCACCAGTGGAAAAACCCGTGCTTGAAAACAAACTTGCTGCGGCGCACATGAATAATGAGAAGTCCATTTCACAGGAAGTGGATTTAAAGAGAAATAACGGACAGTTGACAACGGGTGTGTCTTATGTGAAAGCCAAAAAGAAGGATGAACTGGAAGAATATCGTGATCAGGTGGCAGATAACGATGAGAAAGCGTTCTTTCTTGGATTTTATGTGGTTGTCTTTGCTTTTGATGAAGAAACATTATCGCAGCGTGTAGAGAGGGTACAGACACTTGGAGATAGTGCTGGTGTCGTCATGAGTACATATAATCATCAGCAGCTCAAGGCGTTTAATACAGCACTTCCTTTTGCTGGCAGGCAGGTGAACTGTATGCGTTCTTTCCTGACATCTTCCATTGTGGCATTCCACCCGTATTATGCACAGGATTTACAGGAGGTTGGAGGCATCTGTTATGGACTGAACCAGACAACAAAACGTCTGATTATTGGAAACCGTAAGAAACTGGACGGACCACACGGCATGATTGTATCTCCTACCGGAAAAGGAAAGTCCATGTTGATAAAAATGACAGAAATATCACAGACACTTATTACAACGGATGATGATATTTGGATTATTGATCCGCAAAATGAGTTTAAGGATATTGTAAAAAAATATGGTGGGCAGTTTTTTGATTTTACCCCTAAATCCGATATGCATTTGAATCCGTTTGAGATTCCGTTATCTGTTTTTGAAGCAGATTATGGAACAAAAGAAAAATTTGTCGCTATACAAAAGGACTATGCGAAGTCTTTTTGCTGTTCGACCATGATTGGAATTGAGGTAAATTCGCTGCATTACAAAATTATCAGCAGGTGTGTACAGGAGATGTATGAGATAGCATTTACACAGAAAAGACTGAAGGAGCAGCCAAGCCTGCGTAAGTTTTATGAACTGCTTGGGGTACAGGTAAAGGAGCTGGAAGGGGAAGATAAACAGATTGCAAAAGAGGTCTATCATTCTCTTGCTGAATATGTTGACGGTTCTTACGATATGTTTGCCTTTCCTTCCAATATTTCAATCTCAAAGCGTCTGGTGGCGTTTGGAATGAAGAACGTTCCGGAAAACTTATGGGAACCGGTTATGCTTACAATCATGCACTATCTTGATGTACAGGTAGATTATAACCAGAAATTACAAAAGGCAATACGTCTTATCGTGGATGAGGCGCAGGTGGTATGTAAAAACAATATGTCTGCAGAACGTCTGCTGCATGCAATCATTACATTTCGTAAATATGGCGGAATTGTCACTATGGCATTGCAAAATCTTACCCGAATTGCAGAGAATTCGGATCTTCGGGACATGTTCTCAAACTGTGAGTATAAATGTTTCCTGAACCTAAAAAATATGGATGCAAGGACACTGGAAGAAATACAGGAGCTGTCTATTGATGAGCTTAATTCCATCAATGAAAGTTCTAAGGGCTGCGGTCTGATGGTATGGGGGAATAAGGTAATCAAGTTTAATGCATTTATGGGTAAAGATAATCCGCTTTATGATGAATTTTCAACAAACTTTCATGAAAAGGCTGCGAATGAAAAAAAGAAGCGGGAAGAAAGCGAAAAGGAGAAGAAAGAGGAATTTTCAGATGAGCAGATACAGAATATCCTTATTGCGGCATCTATGAGTCCACTTACAGTACAGGATGCAATGGCAGTTTTGGCTATACCGGAGCCTGATACAAAGAAGCTGTTGGCGTATCTTTGTGATAAGAAAATGTTGGAAGCTTCGCTGGAAACAGGAATCGTACAGTATAAAAAAGTAGGATGATGCTCTATGAAACTAAAAGAAGGAAAGAAAACGGAACTGAACATTTTACGGGACAACATAAAGAAGACACCGTCCCGCTTATGGTCAGTTGGAAAAAGTACATCAAAACATTTGAATACCTTGAATCCCAAGGAAGATGTGGAGCAGGAGGAAAAGAAAAGAAAACGGCGTAAAAGCGGAGTGGACCCGACTCGTTTTATGACACCCTCTGAAATAAGAAAGTGGAATCAGCTTCCGGAAAGAAAAAAAGAGCAGCTCATGCGGAAAGTGCGGCTTGCGGAAGAAGAAAAAAAGAGTGTGAATAGTCTGGCAGGTAGCAATAAAAACTGGGTTGGAAATGGAACTGCAGCGAGAACGAGTTCAAGAAATAATGCAGTTACAGCGTCAGGAAAGTCCGGATATACAAATAGGAATTACGAAGGGAGGGAATCTGTACAGGGAGACAGTCGGGGGAATACCTCGGCGGGGAAACAGGAAAGCTTTGGAAGTTCTGGAAACACTGTAAATTCTAATCGTGTCGAAAATCTCGGCAATATGAACAGAAATCCGGAAGAAGGACATCTTTCTACAATCGTTGATAGGGGAGATGTGAAAAGAATAAATAAAGTGGGTGCAGGAGCAGAGAAAGGGGGAAACATAAAGGCGGCAGCATCCGTTGGAAAGGAAACGGTAGTTTCTGTCGGTAATGTAACAACAACTACGGCGGCTTCTGCTGCGACTGCGGGTACCGCGGCAGTTGCGTCTGCAGGTAAAAAGGTGGCAAAAAAATTCCGGGAAAAGCTAAGACTGGATAAGATGAAAGAGGCAGAAAGAATCAGGCAGACGGAATCAGATATGCGCAGTAAAAAAGAAGGGGCAGAAGGACAAAGTGCAAGTAGCTGGAGTGATAGTAGCAGTCTGCAAAGTAGTGGTATTAGTAAGAAGGTAGAAAAACTTATTGCTGCACTTGTGACAGTTGTGACATCGTTTTTCGGTGGAATCATGTCTGTGTTGCTTTATGTCATTATGATTGTTTTTGCCATAATTATTGTACTGGTTATTTTGATTTCTCTTTTTTCAAAAACTGGTGGAACTGGTAGACAAAAAATGGTGGAAGCTGCGTTGGCAGAATATGAAGTCTCTGATCAAAATATCGGTGGAACAAAATATAAGAACTGGTACGGTCTTGATGCAGATTGGTGTGGTATGTTCGTTTCCTATTGCGCGAATCAATGCGGATACATTTCGGAGGGTATTATTGTCAAATCTGCATCCGTTTCTGAAAGCATGAACTGGTACAAAGCGAGAGATGAATTTGAGACAAAAGAAAGTGGTTATGTACCAATGCCGGGTGACATTATTTTTTTTACAAATGGAATGAGTCATATGGGAATCGTAATTGAGTATGACGAAAATACGGATCATGTGATTGTTGTGGAAGGAAACAGCGGACCATCTGATACAAAACCATATCATAAAGGTAGTCATGTAAAAAAAGCCGAATATGCACGGACGGCAGCGGCAATAAGTGGTTACGGCACACCAGCTTATCCCGATCAGATATCAGAACTTGAAGGAGGCACTAATGCAGAAAAAATATTCCGGGGTTTGGTAAATCAGGGATATACGGAAGAAGCAGCAGCAGCCGTAGTTGGAAACATATTCCGGGAGGCTGGTGTAGATGCTTCCGGAGATATAAAATTGCATTCGTCAAATCCATCCGGAAGCAGTATTGGAATCGTTCAGTGGACAGGCGGTAGAAAGGAAGCATTTTTAGCTTATGCAGAGGCGGCAGGAGAGCCGTGGCCGGAGACAAGTCTGGAGGTGCAGCTTAACTATGTTCTGCTTGAATTATCCAGCAATCAGTGGATGTGGACGGCAATCGGAAGTGAATACGGAGCCGGCTGTAATATGTCGCTGGCAGAATTTAAATCATTGACGGATACAGAATACGCGACAAGAGTATTTTGCGCAATGTTTGAACGCTGTCATTTGAGTAATGCTGCCTTACCTTATCGAACGGAAAAAGCAAAAGAAACTTATCAGAAGTATGCAGGAACTTAAAAAACAGCGTACCGAATTTCGGTACAGAAAGGAGATAAGATGAAAGTTATAAATCATGATGAAGAAGATAATAAACAGATATTTTTATTGATGGGCGGAGTGATTGTTTTCGTAATTCTTATAGCTGTGATTCTATTTCTTACCCGCCGTCCGCCGGATGCGCCGGTTGAGCCTTCGGAGACGGAGACAGCAGCCATCTCTGCGGAAAGTGTGAGCTTAGAAAGCGATGAAAATACGGAGGAAACAGAGACGGAAAGTGAAAAAGAAAGTGAAGAAGGAATGGCAGAAGGAAACACAGCTTTTCCAATCGAGAAAAGGGAAGAATTTATTGATCCCATTCTTGGATTATTTGCGGGAAAAGTAAATGAAGCAGTAGAAGGATTCGTTTTCCAGAACAGCCTTGCTGCTAATGGGGCGGAATGTCTGGACTGCGCAGTCGCACTGGATGATCCGAGTAATACAGAATTTTATTTACAACTCAATGATGTTGCAGGAACGCTTGTAACAGCAAGGTACAGCCCTGACACAAAAGGAGTGACGGTTACCTATTGCATCTACAGTTTAGACGAAATCAAAGATGAAGTCTGGATGACAGATGGAGGACCAGAAATCCGGGACACAACAGAGGAACCAGTTACAACCATAAAGGGAAAAACGATACAAGGTTCCATTGAAGAATCAACACAAGAAGCTGCAGAGGAAATCGAAGAATATGTGATAGAGGAAGTACCAGAAGATGCGACAGAATATATAACGGAATATATCATTGAAGAAGAAACAGAAATCTATTAGAAAAGGACGAAAAAAATGAACGGGTTTGAGGAAAAAATAAACTGGGAGTATGAAACATTTTATCTGGATATCATGAGGACATCAAAAGCAAATATTTTTGCCAAAAGTAAGGAGATAGAAATCAAAAAAGAGATTGTGTGTGTTCTGAAAAATATGGTACGGAAAAAAGGAAAAGAATCGCCGGAGCTTTATGAAAAATTGTCTGGATTTGACAACGTGTTGGATGAAGCGTACAGATATATAATTGACTGCCCGAAAAGTGCAGAATCCACAGCGGAGCTGTTGGAAAAATGGCTCACTGCATTGCAGTAGAGCAATACGGCAGTCGTACAATATACATATATCGGGGTATCAGGGGTGTCCCCTGACAAGATGGCATAAATGTGGGAACATTATGCGTATCTTGCAAAACTGCTTCGCAGTTTTTGCCATACGGAAGAAGTACGAGAGCAGTACGTTTGGCGCCATACATAAGCAATACAAAGGCTGTACAGATAGCCATACATAAGCTGTATTAGTGCAATACACGCATGTCTTATGGCGCCGCCCTTAAATTTGGACAAAAATGAAAGGAAAAAGAGATAAATTTGAACAGGGAAAGAGCCTTTCTTTTGGTGTGCCTGCCGTGCTTTTTTTGTCATGGAAATGAGGCAAAATTGAAAAAAGTGTGGGGGTAAATGGAGGTGGATGGAGCTGCCAAAATGTGTTAGTATAGAATTAGGAAAACAGGTAAAAGATGTCTCGCATTTGAGGCATCTTTTTTTCGTATTCGGTGCCGAATTTCGGTACAAAAAAAAGGAGGGAAATATGGCAGAAAAAAAAGCGAAAACGTATCGTTTGTCGGAACAGGTTTTGCAGAAAATTGAGGAACGTGATAAGACAATTTACCAGCATGAAACGCAGTATGTGGAAGCAGCGGTTCTTGCATTTGGCGAAGGAAAAAAAGAGGAATTATTGGAACAACGGATTGAAAAATTAGAACAGGAAGTCTTTGGGAAAATGGAGGAAAATTCTAAATGGAAAGGATTTCCAACATTGCCGGAAGTTGACGCATGAAAGCAATCTGGTGATATGTCAAGATGATTTTTGAAAAGATTTTAATATGTT
>CAMBKU010000067.1 GCA_945868305.1 uncultured Lachnospiraceae bacterium
CCATTGTCCAAAGCGTATCAGATGTGCAGCTTTTCAAAAATAGAAAAGCTTTCTGCAAATGAAAATGCTTTTGGTGTGTCTCCCAAGGCAAAAGAAGCCGTTCAAAATGTGTTGCCGAATGCCTGCTTTTATCCTAATATAGGTGACTATCAGATTAAAGAAAAGTTGGCCGTACAGCAAAAAATCTCCCCGGAGCAGATTATTTTAACGCATGGAGGAACAATCGCGTTAACGCTGATAGGCGAAGTTTTTTTGAGACCAGGGGATGAAATTGTGTATGCAGCACCTACCTATCAAGCATATCAGAATATGGCAAGAAAAGGTTGTGCCATTATAAAAGAAGTGCCAATGGATAAAGAAATGCATATAGATTTCCCCAAAATGAGAGAGGCAGTGACAGAAAAAACAAAGCTTGTGATTCTTTGTAATCCCAATAATCCCACTGGAGGATATGAGACAAAAGATAAAATGCTGGCATTTATCGACAGCCTTCCTGAACATGTGGTCGTACTTGTGGATGAGGCATATATTCAGTTTGCAGGTGGATTGCCATTTAGTATGGTTCCATATATCAGTGAAGAAAGAAATCTGATTGTGGTACAGACATTTTCGAAGTTATATGGGATGGCAGGATTTCGACTGGGATATGTCATGTCGAATCGGGAGATTATCGGATACTTAAATGGTGATATGGATGCGTATGAACCCAGTGTTTTTGCATTGGCGGCAGGAGATGCAGCATTGGAGGATATAGAGTTTATGCAAATGACATTGGAACGGACAAAAGAAGGAAAAGAGTATCTGACAGAGGAGTTACAAAAACTTGGTGTGAAAGTGTATCCTTCTTATACAAATTTTATAATGTTTGATTGTGGCATTAATGCGCAGGAACTTACCAGGCGGGTTTTGGAAAAGTCTGGAGTGTTGATCCGAGGCACATTCAGTTGTCCCAGAATTACAATTGGAACAATGGAACAAAATCGAAAATTTATTCATGGCATGCAGGAAATTCTTGCAAGAAAGGATAGTTATGAATAGGACAAAAGAAGAAAAGGGAAGTTTTTGTTTTACCAATCCTGTAATGGTTGTGGTAATGGCACTTATCTATAATTTCATATCGGCATGTGCATATCCGATGTTACATATAGGCCATGAAGCATTCCATGTGTCGAGTCAGGACATAGGAGGGATATTGCTGTTTGGAGGATGGCGTACACTGCTTGGCGGGATGGTGATTTTGCTTGTGGCGATTGTGAAACAGAGAAAGATTCCATTTTTACAGAAAGATATGATTTTTCAGGTTCTTATGGTTGGATTTGTTCTGCAGTTTCTGCAATTTTTCTTCTGTTATATTGGGCTTGCCAATACAAGCAGTTCCAAAGGTTCTATTTTATATGGATTATCTACCTATTTTTCCATTATTCTGGCACATTTTGTATATAAAAGCGATGCCTTGACAGGAAGGAAAATATTGGGTTGCCTTTTAGGATTTTTTAGTATTATTATTTACAATTTTAATGGACTTCAAAGTGATTGGGGATTTACCTTGTTGGGAGACGGCGCCCTATTGCTTTCTGCAATTTTTTACGCAATTGGAAATAATATGAACAAAAAAGTGGTGGAAAAAGGAGATACCATGGTAATTGCAGCTTACCAGATGATATTCGGAGGATTGCTGTTGGTGATAAGCGGGAAACTTTTTGGAGGACATTTTGAAAAAATAGAAACCGTTGGATATGTTACCTTTACCTATTTATTTGTGACACTAGGGTTGACTTTCTGGTTGTTTAGTCAGTTGTTGAAATATAACAGTCTCGGCAGGGTGACGATATTTAATGCTCTGATGCCTATTTTTGGAACAATTGCCTCTGCACTGCTTTTAAAAGAAGACATTGGAAAAGCAAATATTTTGCTTGCAATGTTTCTTGCGGTTCTCGGAATTTTTTTGGTGAATGGAGACTGGAAAATTGGTAACAAGGGGCATTTGACAAAAAGGAAAATATGAATTGTATACTTATTTTTGTACAAAAGCTTTTAAACAGTACTAAAAAATGAGTCTATAAAAGTTTTTCTGTAATTTGGTATGAGCCATAGGTCTTCTATGATAAAAATTAAATCATAGGAGGCCTTTTATTATGGCAAGAGAAAAGAAATCTGTACACAAAGTACAAATGACCGAGGGGAAAGAGCCTATTTAATAATTACCTTATATTAATAGCATCATATATGATATAACATCTGGAAAGTTAGCTAAACAATGCACCAATATTCCTAATTTTAGAGAGTCTTTTTTATATACAAAGTAGAATAATGGTAACATCATAACAAACCTTGTGATAATAAGCCAAGGTTGGTAAAAATGGTAAATGGAATATAATAGTACATTAAATAGAACGCTATATATTCCCATCCACTTCATTCGAGCTAATAAAAATCCCCTGAAGTAAAACTCCTCAACAATTGGTACTATAAGTGTAAAAAGAAAGAAGCTGACTAAAATTGCCATGATAATATATTTTTTACTAAATAAACTCATATCTTGGACAAAATTATACCAACCTGGAATCCAACAAAATATAGTCTCTAATAAGTAATTTGAAAGTGGCTTTAAAGCAATAAGAAGTCCCATTCCTACTATAAGTGATAAAAGAGCGTAAAGTATAAATTCTTTAATCTTCAACTTGCTTTTAAAACCAAGTATTTTAAATATATTAAAAGTTCCATCTTCCTTCTTTGCTACATAAAATAGATATCCAAGTTCTATAGGAATTATTGAGAAAATCGTAGCAAATCCTAATATAACTACCTTAGGATATTCTGCTAAAATACCCGTCTTTGAAAGAAGAATATATATAATACTTAGTGCAATTCCAGGAAACAAATGAAGAAATATAAGTTTCCCTATGTTTCTGATTTCTTTATTCACATTCATGCGTCCTTTCTTCTTAAATTTTTGATTATCATTATTCTCTCCCCATGTTTCTACAGTGGTCTTATGATAATATATCGGACATGAGAAGTCAATTTTTTTATGCTGCATTCATACATCACCGCTACCATATGTGCAACGCAATAAGGCTTCTAATATAAAGACTAATATTATTTTGAAAAGTGACTAGAATAACTGCAAAAGATGAATTCGGAGTATGGTTCGAGTAGTGGTGAGCAAAGTATATAGTCGAGTGATAGTGTAACCATGTGTAACCTAGAGCTGATGATAAAGAAAAATGCGAGACACCAGAAAATGTGGTATCTCGCAAAGATCTAATTACCGCAGACGGCGGGATTCGAACCCGCGTGCCGGTTGCCCGGCTAACTGATTTCGAGTCAGCCCCGTTATGACCACTTCGATACGTCTGCATACAAAAGTATCTGCTTCGCCGTACGGCTCGCATTCACCCAAGTGTTCCTATTATATCATAAAAACAGACAAATGCAAGATGGCGATTTACATTTTATGCAAGAAAACGTCTTTATCTTGTGGGTAAAATATAATATAATAAAATATGTATGTCCATATATTACAAAGTATGGACAACCTGAAAAGTGAAAGGAAATGAAACGAGATAGAAAGGATGCGTCACTATGAAAAGAATTGGAATGTTGACAAGCGGCGGAGACTGCCAGGCTTTAAATGCTGCAATGCGCGGGGTAGTAAAGGGCTTGAGCGAAAATTTGGACGAACTTGAGATTTACGGTTTCTATGAAGGTTACAAAGGACTGATATACGGAAATTATCGTCTGCTTACGAGTGCAGATTTTTCAGGAATTCTTACAAGAGGCGGAACGATACTCGGTTCTTCCCGTCAGCCATTTAAGCAGATGCGCGTACCGGATGAGAACGGGCTGGATAAGGTAGAGGCCATGAAACAGACCTATCACAAGCTGAATCTGGACTGTCTTGTGATTTTAGGTGGAAATGGAACGCAGAAAACAGCAAATCTGCTTCGTGAGGAAGGGTTAAACGTGATTCATCTGCCGAAAACCATCGATAATGATATCTATGGGACGGATATTACCTTTGGTTTTCAGAGTGCCATCAATGTTGCATCTCAGGCTATTGACTGCATCCATACGACAGCAGCTTCCCATAACCGTGTGTTCATCGTGGAAGTGATGGGACACAAAGTTGGTTGGTTGACGTTATATGCAGGAGTTGCCAGTGGTGCTGACATCATTCTTTTGCCGGAAATTCCGTTCGATATAGAAAAGGTAGTAGAAGCCATCAACAAGCGTACCCGTGCCGGAAAAGGATTTACCATTCTTGCAGTGGCGGAAGGTGCAATTTCCAAAGAAGATGCTGCCCTTTCTAAAAAAGAATATAAAAAGAAAGTGGAACAGTCCAAATATCCATCGATTTCCTATGAAATCGCAGAACGTATCCGCGAACTCAATGGTACTGAGGTTCGGGTTACCGTTCCGGGACATACCCAGAGGGGGGGAAGCCCCTGTCCGTATGACCGTGCGCTTTGTACCAGACTTGGTGCGGCAGCAGCAAAAGCGATTTTGGACGAAGATTACGGTTACATGATTGCTATGGTTAACAACGAGACCAAGCGTGTGCCGCTAAAAGATGTCGCAGGCAAATTAAAGACGGTAGATCCGAATTGTCAGATGATACAGGAAGCAAAATTGATTGGCATTAGTTTTGGCGATTAATATTAAATAGAAGTGAGGAAATTTTCATGTCGTATACGGCATTATACCGGAAGTTCCGCCCGCAGGAATTTGAAGACGTAAAAGGGCAGGATCACATTGTTACTACATTAAAAAACCAGATTAAATACGATAGAATCGGACATGCATATCTGTTCTGCGGAACCAGAGGAACCGGAAAAACTACCATTGCAAAGATTTTTGCCAAGGCGGTTAACTGCGAGCATCCGGTAGATGGAAGTCCCTGTGGGGAGTGTCCGACCTGCAAGGCGATTGCGGCTGGTAATTCCATGAATGTTATCGAAATTGATGCGGCTTCTAACAATGGCGTGGACAATATCCGTGAGATTCGCGAGGAAGTGGCATACCGTCCGACAGAAGGAAAATATAAAGTCTACATTATTGATGAGGTGCATATGCTATCTGCGGGAGCCTTTAACGCATTGTTAAAGACTTTGGAGGAGCCGCCATCCTATGTAATTTTTATTCTTGCGACGACGGAGGTACACAAGATACCAATCACGATATTATCCCGCTGTCAGCGTTATGATTTTCACCGAATTTCCATTGAGACAATTACGGCGAGGCTTTCCGATATTTTAAAGGCAGAAGGCGTGGAGGCAGAAGAAAAGGCTGTCCGTTATGTAGCAAAGGCAGGAGACGGCTCCATGCGTGATTCTTTGAGTCTCATGGATCAGTGCATTGCCTTTTATCTGGGGCAGACCTTAACCTATGACAAGGTGCTGGAAGTGCTAGGAGCAGTGGATACGGAAGTGTTCTCCCGAATGTTGCGGGAGATTTTGGCGGGAAATATATTAAATACATTGAGTCTTCTGGAAAAGCTTGTGATAGAAGGAAAAGAACTGGGGCAGTTTGTCAATGAATTTACCTGGTATCTCCGAAATCTTTTATTAGTTAAAAGTTCAGATGACGTGGAGGATGTGTTGGATGTTTCCAGCGAAAATCTGGCGTTCCTGAAAGAAGAAGCAGAAATGATAGAACCGGAAGTGCTGATGCGTTATATCCGCATTTTTTCGGATTTGTCCAATCAGGTAAAATATTCATCCCAGAAACGTATCCTGATTGAGATTGCGCTGATTAAATTATGTAAACCAGAGATGGAGACAACAAGGGATGCGCTGGTGGATCGGATTGCGAGACTTGAGCAGAAGATGGAGGAAGGAATTCCCGTAGCGGCGGTATCTCAGGCGGCAATGACATCTGTCCAGCCGTCGGCTCCAATAAAAAAACCGGAGGTTCCAAAGGCGATTCCGGAGGATGTGGAGCAGGTGGTGCGGAATTGGAAATCTATCATGCAGGATATGTCCGGTCTGATTCGCGGTTACTTAAGAATGGTGACCTTATCTTTGGGTGGCGATAACGTGCTTTTATTGGTAACGGATGATACGGTGGCGGCAGATTTCTTAAACACGCCGGAGCATCGGGAAGAAATATCAGATGTCATTGCAGAGCGCATCGGTAAGGAAGTGGAGATAAAAATTGCACAAAATCAGACCAATCGACCGATTGAAGAAAGCTACGTGGATTTGGAGCAGGTCATCAATATGGATATTGAAATTGAGGAAGATGAATAAACAGTTGAAAAGGAATCTTTATCTATGTTACTATAAATAAGATGTGAAAAAGAAAGAAACCGTTTTTAGGAGGATATAGTAATGGCAAAAAGAGGCGGATTCCCGGGCGGTATGCCGGGAAATATGAATAATCTCATGAAACAGGCGCAGAAAATGCAGCGCCAGATGGAAGAAGCCACCAAAGAATTAGAAGAAAAAGAAGTTACGGCTGCAGCAGGCGGTGGAGCGGTGGAAGTGACCGTGTCCGGTAAAAAAGAAGTAACCAAAGTAAAAATTGACCCGGAAGCTGTAGATCCGGATGACGTAGAGATGTTAGAGGACCTTATCATGGCAGCTACCAATGAGGCACTGCGTCAGATAGAGGAATTTTCCCAGGCATCCATGTCAAAGATTACCGGAGGAATAGGCGGAATGGGCGGAGGACTGCCGTTCTAAATTGTTCAATCTTATTCTCTATGCTATATTATACCTATCGAGCAGGTGATTTTCACCGTATCATTCTATTTATTCCGGCATTTCGCCAGATTTTCAAAAAACTAAGAATCAGATAAATATAATATAGCAGGAGGATAAGTTCGGCAGAAGAAAAAATTCCTACGGCTTCATCTTAAATATCGGGTCTGCAGGATATCCTCCGGCACATTTTTGCATACACCGCTGAATGGAATCCTGCGAATTTCCCCAGTCCTTGTCTTTGTTCCGATAGTCGTTTTTGTCTACAAACCAGGTGACTTCTTCCTGGAGCCGTTTCATATTGTCCTCCATCATGGAAAATAAAACCGGGTAAAACTCTTTTTTTTGTTCATCATCCAAGCGAATCTCGGCAGCTTCTACCAAATCCCTAAAGTGAGGCAGACAAAATCCCTTGCTTTCCTTGAAAAGTTCCCGAAAATCCTCATTCTTTTTATAAAGATCAAAAAACGTATCCAGATAGCGATTGTAAATAGAGCGAAAATGATCGCAGACATAGCAGGAAGATTCCTTCTTTTCTACCCATGCACCGATTGAAGTTGTTGCATCTTTGGAGGAATCTGTTTTTTTAAAACGATTGGAAAATGATGATTTTCCGGGAGTGAAATTTTTGATTTCTTTATGTAATTCCTCGTTAATTTTTTTCAAATGTGTGCTTAAGATCCAGGCGCTTCCAAGGCGATTTCCATAATCATACATCATTTTATAGTGATGACGGCAGAATCCCGTAGCATCCGTTTGAGCCCGTATATCATCTTCCATATAAGCAGAGCCAAGAATAAAAGAAACAGCATGTTGCTCCGCCTCCCGTTCCAGATAACAGAATGGACACTCGTCCTTAGCATGAAAAGCATCCATAAGCGGTATCGTAGAAATATTCTCTTTCATGCGGCAAAACCCTCTTTCGTTCAAAAATTAGATAAACTTATTATACAGCAGGAAAGAAAACATTGCCAGAAAAAGAAAAGAAACCCGTTCGTTTTCCGCCATAATGTACAAAAAAGAAAACTGGCTTGTAAAATTAAGATTTATCAAGTAATATAGGTAGGGAAAAGGACGAATATTATGGAATATTACAGTAAACAGATTTCAAAATTAATAGAAGAGCTGGCTTCCCTTCCGGGAATTGGACATAAAACAGCACAGAGACTGGCGTTTCACATTTTAAATATGCCACTTGACAATGTGCAGAGTCTTTCCGATGCTATCATAGATGCCAGAAAAAATGTGCGTTACTGTAAGCAGTGCTTTACGTTGACGGATGATGAGCTTTGCCCAATTTGTAAGGACGCAAAGCGCAATCACCGGGAGATTATGGTCGTGGAAAACACGAGAGATTTGACGGCATATGAAAAAACCGGAAAATATGAAGGGGTTTACCATGTATTACACGGTGCGATTTCACCGATGCTTGGAATTGGACCGAATGACATAAAACTAAAAGAGCTGATGCAGCGCCTGCAGGGGGAAGTGGATGAGGTGATTATAGCTACTAATTCCAGTCTGGAAGGTGAGACGACAGCCATGTATATCAGTAAGCTGATTAAACCGACAGGAATCAAGGTGACGAGAATTGCCAGTGGAGTTCCGGTGGGCGGAGATTTGGAATATATTGACGAAGTGACGCTTTTGCGTGCCTTAGAGGGCAGAGTGGAACTTTAAATGTGCAACAGATACGGGAATCAAGAAGAAATTCCCGGCTGAATATAAAGCCGCCGTCTGGCGGACACAGAAAGGGTAAGAAAATGGAAAATTTAGAACTTGAAAAGATTGCAAATGAAGTTCGTAAGGGTATTGTGACCGCAGTACACAGCGCGAAATCCGGGCATCCGGGCGGATCATTATCTGCGGCAGACATCCTGACTTATCTGTATTTTGAGGAGATGAATGTGGATTCCAAAAATCCAAAAATGGAAAGCCGTGACCGTTTCGTATTATCGAAAGGACATGTTGCTCCGGCGTTATACTCCGTATTGGCACAGAAGGGATTTATCCCGGTAGAGGATTTAAAAACCTTACGTCATACAGGTTCTTACCTGCAGGGACATCCGGATATGAAACATACGCCGGGTATTGATATGTCAAGCGGTTCCCTGGGACAGGGATTTTCTGCGGCTGTCGGAATGGCAATGGCGGCAAAGCTGGACAACAAGGATTACCGTGTCTATGCACTTGCGGGAGACGGCGAGATTCAGGAGGGACAGATTTGGGAGGCTTCCATGTGGGCAGGCTTCAAAAAGCTGGATAACCTGGTACTGGTTGTAGACAATAACGGACTTCAGATTGACGGAAACGTTGCAGATGTATGTTCTCCGTATCCGATTGATAAGAAATTTGAGGCATTCAATTTCCATGTAATTAATATTGACGGCAATAACTTTGACGAAATCCGCGCAGCCTTTAAAGAAGCAAAAGAGACTAAGGGTATGCCTACGGCAATTATTGCAAAGACCATCAAAGGTAAGGGAGTTTCCTTCATGGAAAATGAAGCAAGCTGGCATGGTTCTGCGCCGAACGATGAGCAGTACGCTGTTGCTATGGCAGATTTGGAGAAAGCAGGTGAAGCATTATGTCAGAAGTAAAGAAGATTGCAACAAGAGAGAGTTACGGAAACGCATTGGTAGAGTTGGGAAAAGAGCATGATGATTTGATTGTTTTGGATGCCGATCTGGCAGGTGCTACCAAAACAGGAATCTTTAAAAAGGCATTTCCAGAGCGGCATCTGGATTGTGGTATCGCAGAGGCAAATATGGCAGGGATTGCGGCAGGACTTTCTACCTGCGGAAAAGTACCGTTTATGAGTACTTTTGCTATGTTCGCAGCAGGTCGTGCTTATGAACAGGTGAGAAATTCCATCGGTTACCCGCATTTGAATGTGAAAATAGGGGCAACCCATGCAGGAATTTCAGTTGGCGAAGACGGAGCAACCCATCAGTGTCTGGAAGATTTGGCATTGATGCGCGAAATTCCGGGAATGGTAGTGTTAAATCCATCAGATGATATAGAGGCAAGAGCAGCAGTAAAAGCGGCTTATGAACATGTAGGACCGGTATATTTGCGTTTTGGACGTCTTGCACTTCCGGTAATCAACGATACACCGGATTACAAATTTGAAATCGGAAAAGGAATCGTATTAAAAGAAGGAACAGATGTGACGGTTTTTGCTACCGGACTTTGCGTAAATTCTGCACTGGAAGCAGCAGATATGCTCGCAAAAGATGGCATCAGTGCAAAGGTGGTCAATATTCATACCATTAAGCCGTTGGATGAAGAACTTGTGGTACAGGCAGCAAAGGAAACCGGAAAAGTTGTTACGGTGGAAGAACACTCCGTTATTGGCGGATTGGGAAGTGCAGTCTGTGAGGTTTTGAGTGAGAAAGCGCCAACTAAAGTACTTCGTATCGGTGTAAATGACGTATTTGGAGAGTCTGGCCCTGCTGTAGAGCTGGTTCACAAGTATGGATTGGATGCAGAAGGTGTTTATAACAAAGTAAAGGCTTTTGCAAAAGAAAAATAAAAGGAAAACTATAGAAAGCTGTCCGGAAAGCAAAAAAACCGGGCAGTTTTTTTGTGTTTTCTTGTCAAAAACTTTTTGGAATCCTCTCCTTAAATCGGCAAAAACAGCGCATCTCCTGTGATACAGTAAATGTATAAAAACAGGTTAAGGGGTGAAGATTCCATGATAGAGATTAAGCAGCAGACAGAAGATGTGGTAAAACTCCCAAAAAATATACGGCAGATAGGAAACCCGGCGGATAACTGGAAAATTTATGTAGAAGATTATGTATATACATATCTTCATCCTACGGCGGAAGCAGAAAAAGCGGGAAAAAAAGTATGTGTTTTGCTGGGGAAAGTAGAACGGTCAGAAAAAAATTACATTTTTATCAGCGGAGCCATTGCTGTCAAACCTCTGCTTGATATTCCAGGACTTCCGGATTTTACAGAGGAAGTGTGGGAATATATTTATCAGCAGGCAAAGGAATATTTTGGCGAGCTGGAAATTGTGGGGTGGAGCATCATGACATCTTTCTGGCCGCTACATCTTTTGGCGGAATTTGAAAATGTTCACCGTAAACATTTTGGTGGTATGGAAAAGGTGATGTTTCTGATGGATCAGGACGAGCAGGAGGAGCGGTTCTATCGGCTACAGAACGGCAATCTGGTAGGACAGCCGGGGTATTATATCTATTATGAAAAAAATGAGCCAATGCAAAATTTTATGGTACATCAATACCAGAAGGGGCCAATGGAGACAGTTTCTGAAACAGTATCAGAGGGAGCTGTGTCAAATTACCGTGCGCTGATGCGGGGAAAACAGGAATACACAAGACCGAAAGCAGAGCATTCCATTATTTGCGCCGCTGGTGTGCTGACGGCAATGGCAGCATGTGTCATAGGCATTACGACAATCAATAACTATGAAAAAATGGCTGGAATGCAGGAGGCGATTCAGGTATTGTCCCAGTCCGCCCAGACAGAAAACACAGAGGAAGATGCAGAAACGTTAAAAGTCGAGAATATCGAAAGCAGCATAAAACCGTTGGAAAATCAAAGCAGTGCCACAGACGTAGCCCAAACATCCGGGGAAACGGGACAGATCACAGCAGAACAGACGACGGCAGGTGTCAGTCAACAACCGATAGATGCTGCAGTAGCGGGAAATGGACAAGCTGGAGAAAATCAGGCGTCACAGGACAGCGTACAGGTACAGACAGATGGTGGACAGGAGACCGTAGACGCAGCCCAGACAGCAGCAGGACAGCAGACACAGTTGTCTGAAGCGGAAACTTATAAGCTTCAAGGTTATTATGTGGTGCAACAGGGGGATAGCCTTGCTGTGATTAGCCAGAAAATTTATCAGAACACAGACATGGTATCTCAGATTTGTGCGAAAAACGGAATCGCAGACGAAAATACAATTTATGTCGGACAGAAACTTCTTTTGCCGTAAAGGGCATCCTTTGAATAAAATTTAGAAAAAGTAGTGCGGGAAAACAGGAGATAAGTTATAATATGGTACATGCAGAGAAAAGTGCAGTAATGAGGTGTGAAAAAAGAAATGAGCGTTGGTCATGATGACGATGATATTATCATAAAAGAAAAAAAGAAAAAATTCCGTATGATAGAGACGGATGAGAAAGAATTGGAGCAAAAACTACGTGCGCACCGCCGAAAAATAATGCGCAGGGCTTTGATTGCAGGAGCAGTGGTACTGGCGGTGCTTTTTGGAGTTTACATATACTTTGAGACAAAAACATTTACAGATTATACAGCTGTGCATACGGTTGAGCGGTCGGACACGGCGGCAACACGGTTCGAGGAATTTCAGGGAAACATCCTGAAGTACAGCAATGATGGGGCTTTTTATACAGATATATCCGATAATATGATCTGGAATCAAACCTATGAAATGCAGAATCCTTCCGTGGATATCTGTGAGGGATATCTCACGATTTTTGACAAAGGCGGTTCGGATATTTACATTCTGAACAAACAGGGAATACAGGGAAATATCAAAACCACAATGCCGATATTTCAGGTATGCGTCGCGTCTCAGGGAACTGTTGCAGTGCTTACACAGGAGAATGGGGCAAGCTATCTTCAGATGTACGATAAAGACGGAACACTGTTGGCTTCCGGGGAACTGCATCAGGAGAACAGCGGTTACCCGATTGCGATTGCACTTTCGAATGATGGGAAAAAGCTGGCAATCTCCATGCTGGATATCGGAGAAGGAAAGTTGGAGACGACCATAGCGTTTTATAACTTTGGATCTGTAGGGCAAAACGAAATCGATAACATTGTGGCGTCTTATTCTTATGCGGACAAGGTTTTCCCGGAAATGGAATTTTTGAACAGCAATCGAATGATAGCGTTTGGTGATAGCAGTATATTACTTTTTGAAGGTGCTCAAAAACCGAAGGTAACGCAACAGACCAAATTAGACAAACAGGTAAAAAGCATTTTTTACAATACAGAATATGTTGGCATCGTGTATAATAATGAGGACAGCGAGAACACCCGTCACATTGATGTGTATGATATGAAAGGGAAAGCCGTGCTCGCTAAGGATTTTGATATGGATTACAGCAATATTCGTTTTCTTGCAAACAATGAAATCTGCATTACGAATGATGTGGAGTGCAGGATATACAGTCTGTACGGGGTAGAACGTTTCCAGCATACCTTTGATAAGACACTGTATAGAGTGATGTCCGGTGCAACACAACTAAACTACACATTTATATTGGATGGAACGACAGAAAAGGTAAGATTAAAGTGAATTGGTTATTAGTAGGAGTTATATTTACATTAATATTTTGTACAATAAAAGGTTACACGAAAGGATTTATCCGGGTTGCATTTTCTCTGGTATCCTTCTTTTTGGTGATTGCATTTGTCATCTGGGCGACGCCTTATATCAGTGGTTATTTGGAGAAAAATACCGAGGTTTATGGGGTAATACAGCAAAAATGTGAAGAAAGACTTCAGGTATCCGGGGG
Source organism: uncultured Lachnospiraceae bacterium (assembly GCA_945868305.1). Taxonomy (GTDB): domain Bacteria; phylum Bacillota; class Clostridia; order Lachnospirales; family Lachnospiraceae; genus Roseburia_D. The sequence goes on from CAMBKU010000067.1 coordinate 13,229, forward strand.
GAATGTGATACAAGAACAGGCGCAGACGGAAACGGACAATCTGGAACTGGCGGGAATCGTACTGCCCAAAGCATTGCAGGAGCAGTTGCTGGGAGAGGGGGTTGAGGCGGCTAATAACCTGTTAGAGAGCAGTGGATTGTATGCAGAAGTTGCAGGAACATTGGCACATTTTATTGTTTCCGGTATCTCATTTTTTCTGGCGTTAATCGTCGCATTGCTCTTAAAACATATCATATTTGGTATATTAAATCTGGTGTCACATTTGCCAATCATACACGGAATTAATAAAGTGCTTGGCATTGCAGCGGGATTTGTACAGGGCTTGTTCTATGTCTGGTTGTTTTTTTATCTGGTAGCTGTATGTTGTGCCAGCAGTTTTGGGATGTTAATGAACCAATTTATTGCTCAGAGTAGTTTTCTGACGTATTTATATAATAATAATCTGTTACTTCAAATATTGATTCAATTTTTCTAAAGTGTAGATATAGTGGATTGACAAAGGGAAAACTACTATATCTGCACACTTTTTTTGAGCGAAAAAAAAAGAAAAAAATGTGGTTGACAAACCTTCTTAAGCATGATAATATGAATATCGCTCCGCAAAAAGCGGAACAAAAACAAATAAAAAAAGTTGAAAAAGTTCTTGACATGACGGTTTGAATTTGATAAAATGAATAAGCTGTCAACAA
>CAMBKU010000068.1 GCA_945868305.1 uncultured Lachnospiraceae bacterium
TAAGGAGGTTTTTCATGGATTATTCACAGGAATACAAACAGAAACTGGTTTCAGCAGACGAAGCCGTAAAAGTTGTCAAATCCGGCGACTGGGTAGATTACGGCTGGTGCAACGGTACCGCAGATGCCCTGGATAAGGCTTTGGCAAAACGTACCGATGAGTTAAAGGATGTAAAACTCCGCGGCGGTATCCTGTTAAAACCGCTTGCTGTTTTCGAGAGAGAAGATGCAGGAGAACACTTTACCTGGAACTCCTGGCATATGTCCGGTATCGAAAGAAAATACATAAGCAGAGGCTTTGCTTACTATGCTCCAATCCGTTATTCCGAGCTTCCACGTTATTACTATGATCTGGACTGCAAGAACGACGTTGCTATGTTCCAGGTTGCTCCAATGGATAAGCACGGTTATTTCAACTTTGGTCCGAATGCTTCTCACTTGATGGCAGTATGTGAAAATTCCAAAAAGATTATCGTTGAAGTAAACGAAAATATGCCGCGCTGTCTCGGCGGTTTTGAAAATGGCATTCACATTTCCAAGGTAGACGCTATTGTTGAAGGTCCGAATGACCCTATCTCAGAAATGGCTGCCGGAGGTCCTGCTTCCGAAGTCGATAAGGCAGTTGCAAAACTTATCGTGGATGAAATTCCTAATGGTGCCTGCTTACAGCTTGGTATCGGCGGTATGCCAAATGCCGTTGGTTCCCTCATCGCAGAATCCGACTTAAAAGACCTCGGTGTCCACACAGAAATGTACGTTGATGCCTTTGTTGATATTGCAAAAGCCGGAAAGATTAACGGTTCCAAGAAAAACATCGACCGTTTCCGCCAGACCTTTGGTTTCGGATGTGGTACCAAGAAAATGTACGATTACATGGATGATAACCCGGAACTTTTGAGTGCTCCGGTAAGCTATACTAACGACATCCGTTCTATTTCTGCATTGGATAATTTTATTTCCATTAACAATGCTGTAAATATTGATTTGTTTGGTCAGGTCAATGCAGAATCCGCAGGCGTGAAACAGATTAGCGGTGCAGGCGGACAGCTTGATTTCGTACTTGGAGCATACCTCTCCAACGGCGGAAAGAGCTTTATCTGCTGTTCTTCCACCTTCAAAACCAAGGACGGACAGTTAAAATCCAGAATTCTGCCTACATTAGATCCTGGTTCCATCGTTACCGACACCCGTGCAAACACGCATTATGTCGTTACTGAATACGGTAAAGTAAACTTAAAAGGTCTTTCTGCATGGCAGAGAACTGAAGCTTTAATCTCTATCGCTCACCCGGATTTCCGTGATGAACTGATTAAAGAAGCTGAAAAAATGCATATCTGGAGAAGAAGCAATAAATAACCCTATGATTTAAAAAAATCCCCGGAGCATGTACCGCTCCCAAAAGTCAGACCCAAAATCTAACGATTGGAGACCAGTACAGCTACCGGGGAGTTTATGACTCTGCATCCTTTTCTTCCTCTCGGCTAATCTCTGTCATTTTATAGATTTCCCAAATCAGAAATGCGGAAAGCGGTCCAAAAAGAACCCCTACTCCACCGTACACTTTGATTCCGATGTAAATGCTCATCAGCACACAGACTGGATGCACACCGATTCCTTTTCCCACAAGCTTCGGCTCTAGCATCTCTCGCGTTATGGAACAGCAAAGATAGATTAAAAGATACCAAATTGCCAACCCATATTTTCCCTGCAGCACTTCTAATATCATCCACGGGATAAACACCGTTCCCGTGCCTAAAAAAGGCAATGCATCACACAAGCCGATGGCAATCCCCGCCAACAGTGCATAGGAATTTCCAGTCAAAAAAAGTCCCACTACACAAATAGTACTGACACAAAGCCAGATAATAAGCTGCGCTTTTAAATAAGAGCCTCCCGCTGTTTTCACACGATTTGTGATATGCCCCAATGTTTTTCCGATTCCGGATTCCTTCGCCACCCGAAATAAATGGTCGTAATCTAAAAAGATCAAAAGCGTTGAAACGGAAATAACAAGCATTACCCATAAAATATGCAGACAACACTGCACGCCATTTACTGAATGACTCCAAATACATGCCATCACTTTATCCTGCCCCTTTTTCCACAGGCCTGCTGTTTTTTCACATATCATTTCATCGATTTTACCAGCACAAATACCGCTTAGCGACTCTAACCTGCTACAGCATTCCCACCAGTACCCCCTCAGTTTTCCGCAAAGGCTTCCATAATTCAGACACAGCTCCTTTATCTGCATCACAATTTCATAGGCAAGAAAGATTCCCACCGATGTCACCACCGCAAGAACACAAAAAAACAATACCGTACGCAGTGCTTTTTCATATCGACAGTTCTCTTTTAAGATTTTTTTCGCCAGACCATCTAAAAGCGCCGCCAGTCCAAAAGCAATTAAAAAAGGAATCACCAGAGGCAGCAAAAAGCGAACACTAACGTACACTCCTGCTGTGATTCCCACAATTTTTATTATTTTTTTCCATAACAAACCGGATTCATACGTTTTCATACTTTTCAGTATTTCCTACCCGGCTATTTCCTATCCCGTGTTTTTCTTCCAATTTTTTTTTAATTCGATTTTGGAGTCAAAAGGTACGTCAAAGACTGCTATTAGCATATTACACAAACAGTTGTTCGCCTTGCACAGTATCTTTTTACACCTAATCCCAAATTTAAAAAAATCCGTCAAATCCCTTTCCTTCCGGATTTATCTCAAACTCCATCCTTTTCCCTGTTGTCGGATGAATGAACCCAAGCTTATAGGAACACAAAGCAAGCGGCAGATAACCATTTTCCCCTTTTGTACCATATTTGCTGTCACCGTATATCGGACAGCCCGCCTGGGAAAGCTGTACCCGTATCTGATGATGGCGTCCGGTCTTTAAGCAGACATCCAACAGGCTTTTTTCTTCTTTCTCCTTCAATACCCGATAGGAAAGCTCTGCCTTTTTCGCTCCTGCTGTTTGCTCCGGCACTACCTCAGAGCGATTGCTTTTCCCATCTTTTAGCAGATAATCCGAAAGTTCACCGGATGCCGCACTCATTTTCCCCCAGACAACTGCATAATAGCACTTGTCCACACTGCGACCACTGACCTGCTTCGCCAGTGCCGACGCTGCCTGTTTTGTCTTCGCAAACAGCATCACTCCCTCCACTGGCTGGTCTAAGCGATGCACCAGTCCGATATAAGGTTCTTCCTTTTTCTGCACACGATAATTTTTCAGCAGACTCACCATGTCCTGTAAACCCATTTTTGCCGTCTGAACCGGAATCCCCGCCTCTTTTCGGCACACAATGATTGCATCATCCTCATACAGGATTTTATCCTTTATTTGAAATACCATATTCTTCTCCATTCTTCTTTCTATTTCTTATTATTACAGTTTTTCTGGAATTCTTCCACTTATTTCTTACATTTTTTTGACCAATTCTTAATTGTTTTTTATTTTAGACTCCATGTATTTACAGAATCAGGCAAAAATGATATGATGAAAATCGTAGTTATGAAAATTTCTGTTATTATTCAAGGAGGATTTTATTAATGTATTGTAGACATTGTGGAGAACCATATCAGACAGATGAGGCTGTAATCTGTGTAAAGTGCGGTGCCCCAAAAGGACAGGGCAATAACTTCTGCCCGAACTGCGGCAAGCCGGTTCCGCCTGCAAGTTCTGTATGTTTAAACTGCGGCGTTTCACTTGCTCCGAGCGCAAAGGATAATCCAAATGCAAAATCAAAGCTGGTTGCTGGTCTGCTCGGTATCTTTTTAGGTGCATTTGGTGTACATAACTTTTATCTTGGATACACGACAAAGGCTGTTATCCAGTTAGTCTGCACTATCGTCGGATTCATTCTTTCCTGTATCGGAATTGGTGTTTTCGTCGTTCTCGGAATTGAAATCTGGGGACTGGTAGAAGGTATCATGCTTCTGTGTGGTAAGATTGACGTAGACGGAGATGGCAAACCATTAAAGGAATAATTCCTTTTATCAGATTTGAATCTAAAAGGAGACTGTTCACGATTTCTCGTGAAAACAGTCTCCTTTTTTATTCTTTTGCCTGCTCTGGTTTTTCCATCTCTCGAAATTCCAAAAACGCCATGACAATCGCAATGACTGCGGCAAGAAAATCTGCAATCGGCGCTGCATACATAATGCCATCAATTCCCAGTATCAATGGCAAAATCACAATCAACGGCAGCAAAAAGACAATCTGTCTCGTCAACGCAAGAAATGTTCCCTTCTGCGGCTTACCGATGGATGTAAAAAACGTGGATGTGATTGGCTGCAGGAAATTGACGCAGGTAAAAAACAAATATACCCGCAAAAATTTCACACCGAATTTAAAATACGCATCTGTTCCGGTTCCAAACAAGGCTAAAATCTGTTTTGGGAATAACTGGAACACCGCAAAGGAAATGATGGAGATAATCGCTCCTAACCTGACTGCAAGACCGTAGGCCTCCCGCACTCTTCCATATTTTTTTGCCCCGTAATTGAAGCTCTCGATGGGCTGAGTTCCCTGGGAGATTCCAATGATAACTGAAAAGAACAGCTGTCCGATCTTCATAACGATTCCGGCACATGCAAGCGGAATCGCAGAACCATACTCTGAAAGTGCCCCATAATACGTTAACGACTTATTCAAAACAATCTGAACAATCATCATGGCTACCTGATTAAAGAAGGACGCTGTTCCAAGTGCCATGATTTTTACAGCGTATTCCGGCTTCACCTTAAGCTGTTTTCTACCGAGATGCACCGTTTTATAATGCATCAGATACACAACAACGATAGCTGCAGATATAATCTGTCCGATGATTGTTGCCAGTGCCGCTCCAGCCATGCCCCAACGAAATCCCAAAACAAAAATGGCATCCAGTACGGTATTTACCACAGCACCGATTAAATTACAGAGCATGGACATCTTTGGACTACCGTCAGCCCGAATCAGATGACACCCGCCGGTCGTTAAAATCAGGCAGGGAAAACCAATGGATGTGATACGCACATACGTCTCTGCATACGGAAGCACGTCCCCCGGCGCCCCAAAGAATTTTAACAAAGGCGTCAAAAAAAGCTGCGTGATCAAAAGTAACACCAGTCCGCTTCCTACTAAAAGTCCTGCTGCATTCCCGGCATAACACGCTGCTTTGTCTTTCTCTCCCCTTCCCATAGAAAGATTAAAATTGGAAGCGCCGCCAATTCCAAATAAAAGTGCCATTGCAATACAGGAAGTGGACAACGGAAATGCCACGTTCGTCGCCGCATTGCCCAAAGTTCCGACTGCCTGTCCGATAAAAAGCTGATCTACGATATTATATAATGCACTAACCAGCATAGCAATGATACTCGGCACCGCAAACTTCACCATTAATTTACTGATTTTCTCCGTTCCAAGCGGATTACTCGTTTTCATTTCACTCATTTTCTTATTCTTCCTTACTCGTTTATCCCATAAATTCTTCCCAAAAGCCGATTTGTAAAACGGCTCAATATCTTCCATATTATATCTCTTTTTTTTCAAACCTTCAATCTTTTCCACCTTTTGTAAAACAAGATTGATTTTTTCACGGCAAAACTCTAAAATAAAATTATAAACTTTTTGTGATTTGGATGTACGGAGGTGTCTTTATGAAAATAGGTGTGATATCTGATACCCACGGCTCTTTGCCGGATAAAGTAAAAGACAGATTAGAAAGCTGTGATTTTTTAATCCACGCCGGAGATGTCGGCAGCGAAGAATGCTACCGCGCTATTATTGATTTGCATGTTCCATCCTACCTTGTAAAAGGCAACTGCGACTGGGGCAATTATGCCACCTTTATGCCGGAAAACCTGTCATTTCATATAGATGGCATTCCCTGTTATCTGATTCACGATCAGAATAAACTCCCTATTCTGCTGCCCGAAGAAACTAAGCTTGTCATTTTCGGCCACACCCACCACTACACACTTTTTGAGCGTCAGGGGAGAACCTACTTAAATCCGGGCAGTATCAGTGACGGCAGAGGAGATGCAAAGTCCTTTGTTATTTTGGAAACCGAGGCTGGGGGCTTTCAGGCAAAACGATTCACGCTGTAAAAAAGCAAAATCAAAAGCCTTTTCCCGCCATTAAAGTTTGTGGTCTGTATTTTTTAGAATAATGCCTTCCAGCTCTTTAATTAGATTTTCTCCATTCTCACGATGAATGCTATATTCTTTATAGTTTCCGTTTTTTTCTTCACGCACAATTCCGCATTCTACCAACTGTTCCATATGATGAGATACCGTAGACGGTGCAATTTTTACCCACTCAGAAATCCGTTTTCCGTTTGCTTTTCCACATTCACTCAACAAGTCAATGATACGTATTCTGGATTCATCTGAAACTACCTTTAAAATATCGAGTGCCTTCTGTCTGCTTAAGATACGGTTTTTGGAATACAACACGTACTGATTCTTTTCAAAATAGGTAACCGCATTTCTTGGCAGCATAGCAACCGGAAGAAAAGCATGATATTTATATTCCCGGACTGCACGAAAGCATTTATTCATAATATGCTGCGATACTTCTAATGGTGTATTTTGTGCAAGCTGTTCTCTTAGCTCTGCCTCTAACTGTGGCAACAGTTTTACATAATTATCCAGATACTCTTCTAACTCCGGTACTTTTATATCATTCATGCACGCAAAATACAAATCCAGGTATTCACTTCTATGATTAATCAGCTGCTTTAAGTTTACAAAACTTTTTATATGCAGCTTTCCCTCATCCATGAGAGCTGCAAGCGCCTCATCATCCGACAGCGCTGCTTCCACTTCCTCCAGTGTCGCCGTATAACCAAAAAACTGGTAGATAAACTGAGGTGTTGGCATTCGTTCTATATAGGCTCGATATTCCTCAAAGCTAAATTCTTCTGTCTCATAATTCATAAGAAACTCAAGCATTTCCAATCCGCCCAGATACATGCTGTTTAGAATTTCCGCCAGCTCACGATGCTTCTTTTTCATTTTTGAAATGAATGCTTCTCCATATATTTCGCGACAAAGCCGTCCATCCAAATTATCCGCCAACATTCCGGCTACAACTGCAACATACTCAAAATCTCTGCAATATGCAAAATAAACATTTTTTTGTAGTTCTATCTTCATCGAAATTCTCCTATCTGCTTCAAGTATAACGCATATAGGGCACTTCCTGCAACTGCAAACAACCAGCTTACCGGATAAGATAATAAAATTCCCGAAATTCCAAGTCCCAAAGCTTTCGCAATCAAAATCCAGACCTGTCTTAGCACACACATTGTAAAAACAAATATAAATGAGGCTGCCTTGCTTCGTCCCATCCCTCGAATAATACATGTCAATGCATAAGCTGTTCCCATTGCCCAATAAAATGGGATATCATACTGCATCGTAAGCTTCGCATAATAAATAATTTCTTCATTATCGGTAAACAAGGAAAATATCTGCTCCCCTGCCACCAGACAGATGAGCGAACCAATCAACCAACTTATCACTTCTAAGAGTATCATTGCCCAAATTCCCTGTACAATCCTTTTTTTCTTTCCGGCACCATAATTTTGCCCCGTAAATGTCATAGCTGATGTAGCAATTGCAGAAACCGGCAGCATAATCACTCCATCCACCTTATTAAATACTCCGAATCCCGCCACAACCGCACTTCCCAATGCATTGATATTTGCCTGCACCAACACATTGGACAATGCTACAATCATGCTCTGTAATCCTGCCGGAAGCCCCATCTGCAAAATTTCGGGCACCAAAGCTTTCTCAATTCTTATCTTATTTGCTGTAATCCGGTACGGCTGCTCTTTTTTTAGCATTGCAGCCACAATGCCAACCGCTGATACGCCTTGTGCCAGCACTGTCGCCAGACCTGCTCCGGCTGCCCCCATATGAAAACCTGCAATCAACAATAAATCAAGTACAATATTGGTAACGGAGGATGCAAGCAAATACCAAAACGGCCGTTTTGAATCCCCAAATGCACGTAAAATCCCGCTTCCTACATTATAAATAAGCTCAAATAATGCCCCTGAAAAGTAAATACGAAGGTACAAAAGTGCATCTGGCATAATATCGGCTGGTGTTCCAACCGCAAGAAGCAACGGTTTTGCAATACAGACTCCAAATATGGTAAGCAGTCCTCCGCCAAGCAAGGTAAGTCCTGCCATTGTATGTATCGCAGCTTCCTGTTTCTTTTCGTTTCTCGCACCTACGCTCTGTGCAATTACTACGCTGGCTCCTGCTGAAATCCCTACAAACAAACCTATGACAAGCCGAATTAAAAATGTCGTCGCACTCACAGCGGCTAATGCCGTCTCTCCGGCAAACTGTCCGACAATGATCGAATCAGTCGCTATGTATAACTGCTGAAAAAGGTCCCCTAACATAATTGGTATTGCAAAATAAACCATTCCCCACAATACTTTTCCTTTCGTTAAATCAATGCTTTTCATGACATTTCTTCCTTTCATCGAATATACGGCAAAAATTCGTTTTTAATCAAATTCTCTTTTTCTAATTCGATTTATATCAAACTATCGCTTGCTTTTATGTTATTCGATATTGATTGAAATGTCAACATCAATTTTTACTCACATAGAACTATCCAATTAGTTAGTGCCGAAAAAGCAAAAAAAAGCATTTCGGTTCATTTTTTCTCCGAAATACTTTTTCTCTACCTTTCCAGTTTTAGTAACTCTGCAATCTGCGCAAACACTTCTTCAATATCCTGCGCCGTATGCGCAAGCACCCTGACACAGATTCCTTCCAACGCCTCTGTTATACCACAGGAGATTACTTTTTCTAAGTCCTCTCGTTTCTTCAAATGCCATTCCAAAAGCTGCTCCTGCTTTTCTTTCTTTCCATAATAATAAAAAGTTCCCTGATGGGTATACCCATCGAAAAAGAGCAATTCCTCCAGATTCATTACATCCGGTTCAAGAAGGCAGTGATCCAGCCAGACCGGCATATCTCCTATTTCTACACAGACACGATTTCTATAATGGTGGAAAGCAAATCTCTCACCCATCCCTACTCTGCCTGCCGTCACAATATCCGCATAGGCAAACTCACTCTCATCCTTTAGTTTTACCGTAATGTCTCCGTCATAGGTGCTGCCGCCAAAAGGAATTGCCGCACAGGGACGATAATACAGAGATGCTCCTTGTTCTACTCGTATGTCCTGATGCCTTTTGGCACTTCCATCTCCGGTATCGAATATCTTTGTATAAGATTGCTCCGTCAGCAAAACCTTCGTTCCGCTGCCGCAGCAGATATCATACACAAATTCATCCCCTTTTAAAATTCCAGCAGACGCCATCATAAGCATGACCTTCAATCGGTCTCCCTCCTGATTTGGCACGCCCAATTTTAACGGACTGGTAAAAAAACTGTCTGTCACCACGCTTTTTCCGTTTTGCAGACCAATGCGTAATTTTAACTCTGTTGCCATAGTTCTCCTACAGATCTTCCATCAGGACATTTTTTTTAATCCAGCCAATGACGGAATCGATACTGTCACCTTCCATTAAGTTTGTAAACAGAAATTCTTTTCCCTTCCTCATCCTCTCAGAATCGCTTTTCATGACCTCAAGGCTCGCTCCTACCATCGGTGCCAAATCGGTCTTATTGATGACAAGAAGATCCGAACGCGTCACACCCGGTCCTCCTTTTCTTGGAATTTTTTCGCCCTGTGCCACATCAATGACATAAATAGTCGCATCCGCCAAATCCGGACTGAAGGTTGCCGAAAGATTATCTCCACCGCTCTCAATAAAAATAATCTCCACATCTGGAAACCTTTCTGCCATTTCTTCCACTGCTTCCAGATTCATGCTGCAATCTTCACGAATTGCCGTATGCGGGCACCCTCCAGTCTCCACACCCATAATCCGCTCCGCTGGAAGTGCAGAATTTTTAATCAAAAATTCCGCATCCTCCTTCGTATAAATATCATTTGTAATAACACAAATCGAGTAATCCTTTGACATTTTTCTTGTCAGGCGCTCAATCAATGCGGTTTTTCCGGAACCCACCGGACCGCCTACGCCAATTTTTACATATGACATATCAAATCCTCCTTTAAGACATATATTGTCTGGAATATAAATGTTCGTGATTCATACAGTGTATTTCATACGCCGTACCGGAAATCCCAATGTCAGCTATTTCCGTATCCATCGCTTTTTTTGCTGCGCCACTAAGCTCCTTTAGATGTTCAAACAAAACCCGCTGCCCTTCCAACTGACTTAACGGAACCAGCTTTACCGCATTGTTTACGATTGCAGACAACGTACTATAGCCATACATCGTAAGCAGTTCTTCCTCCCCAAAGGCAAGCCAAGCCGCATAAATTCCGAGTGCGATCGGCATAAACCCAAACACCTCTTTTTCTTTTATCTGTTCCTTGTACCAAAGCAACTCTCCACTACAATCTCCCATCGCCTCTCTTGCCTTCACATAACGGCTGCACATACGACTGCTTCCGATGCGCACTTCCTTTGCACTTTTCATTGCACCAGCCATATGATCAAGGCGCACCAGAAATGCCCTATCTTCTGCATGACGGTATGCTAAAGACAAAAGCCCCAGATCATTATAAGGAAATATCTGCAAAAAACCTTTTAAATACTCTGAAAGTTCCTCCGCCGTTTCAATCCGTTCCCGCAGAACATAATCCTCCAGTCCGTTAGAGAGCGTAAATGCACCAATGGGAAAAAAAGCGTCTACAGACTGAAGAAGCTTTAAAAAATTTATCTCATTCATGATTATGTCCATGGCTGTGCCCATGCGCATGGCAGACAGTAAAATGAGTAAATTTCGCTGTCTGCTTTTTCGGTGCAAATCCCATCTTTTCCAGATAAGCGAAGGTTGGTTCATCATAAGGAACGCTCACCTCATGCTCTCCGATGGAGAGCGACAAATGACGGTTTCCCAATTCAAAGCAAAGTCTTCCCATTTCCTGCATGGAATAGACCTCCACTGTCGTCAATTCACAGGGCAGGATATCCACCACAAGCACCCTGTTATCATCTTCATATAAAACGTCTCCATCATGCAGGTGCGTATCCAGGCGGATACCTATCTCCTCTCCTGCTTCGGAAGTTTTTCTTAACAGTTTTTTATCCAGTTCATACCACTCGATAAAAACCTTGTCCACATTTTTTTCTTCAATCGAATAATCCGCTATATTCCCTAACACCTTTTCTACTAACATCTCTAATCTCCTTTTTTATTGAAATTCTTTGCGTTTAAAACAGGAAATATTTCTGTGCCAACGAAAGTTCCTCTGCCGCTTCACAGGTGATGAGCTTTCCATCTACCCGCACCTCGTAATTCTCCGGATTCACCTCAATATTGGCAATGACATCGTTATTCTTCATGTCCTTTTTACCGATGTTTCTGCAATTTCTCACCGGAAGCACCTGTCTTTGCAGAGAAAGACGTTCTTTGATTCCGCCCTCATAGGCTGCCTTTGACACGAAAGTGATGCAGCTTCTTTTTCTTGCCAATCCGTAACCACCAAACATATTGGTATAGACCACCGGCTGCGGTGTCGGAATAGAAGCATTGGCATCCCCCATTTTAGAAGCCATAATAAATCCACCTTTGATAATCATATCCGGCTTGACACCGAACATGGCAGGATTCCAGAGTACCAGATCTGCCATCTTGCCCACCTCTACGGAACCAACATATTCGGAAACTCCGTGAGTAATTGCCGGGTTAATGGTGTATTTTGCCACATATCTTCTAACACGGAAATTATCATTTCGCTCACTGTCCTCCGGCAGTGGCCCTCTCTGTTTTTTCATCTTATCTGCTGTCTGCCAGGTTCTTGTGATGACTTCTCCAACACGCCCCATCGCCTGAGAATCGGAACTCATCATGGAAAAGATACCCATGTCATGCAATACATCCTCCGCTGCGATTGTCTCCGGACGGATTCTGGAATCTGCAAATGCAATATCTTCCGGCACTTTCTTATCGAGATGATGGCATACCATTAACATGTCCAGATGTTCATCCAGTGTATTTTTGGTAAACGGCATCGTCGGATTTGTGGAGGAAGGCAACACATTCGGGAAGGATGCTGCACGAATGATGTCCGGTGCATGTCCACCGCCTGCGCCTTCGGTATGGTAAGTATGTATCGTTCTGCCTTTAAATGCTTCAACAGTATCCTCAACAAATCCAGCCTCATTTAATGTATCTGTATGAATGGCCGCCTGCACATCATATTTATCGCACATAGTCAGACAGTAATCTATGGCCGCCGGGGTAGAGCCCCAGTCTTCATGCAGCTTCATGCCGCAGGCTCCGGCTTCAATCTGTTCTGCGATGGTATCTAAGTTGGCTGAGTTTCCTTTTCCAAGATAGCCTAAATTCATCGGAAGCTCCTCGGATGCCTCTAACATTTTTTCAATGTTAAAGCGTCCCGGTGTGCAGGTGGTGGCATTGGTTCCGTCTGCCGGACCGGTGCCGCCGCCGATCATGGTTGTAATGCCGCTGTAAAGTGCAGTCTCGACCTGCGTCGGGCTGATGAAATGGATGTGGGTGTCCAGTCCGCCCGCCGTAACAATCAGTCCTTCACCTGCAATGACTTCTGTTCCCGCACCGATAATCAGGTTTTCATCTACACCGTCCATAATCGCAGGATTTCCTGCTTTTCCGATACCACAGATTTTCCCATCCTTGATTCCGATATCCGCTTTTACAATGCCCCAGTAATCTATGATGACAGCACTTGTAATGACGGTATCCGGGCATTTGTCATCCGGCACGGTACAGGACTGCCCCATACCGTCACGCAGAGACTTTCCACCGCCAAATTTTGCTTCTTCTCCATAGGTCGCATAATCTTTTTCTACTTCTATGATAAGGGAAGTATCCGCCAGACGAATACGGTCTCCCGTCGTTGCTCCATACATATCCGCATATTTTGCTCTGCTGATTTTATTCATCCTATTCCACCCCTTTGAATCCTTTTTCTTTTGCTACTCTCATTGCTTTTTCCTTTACTGCCGGATCATCCAGCTTTCCTTCTACCAGTGCATTTAAGCCATATCCTTCTCTGGTTCCTCCGATTTCCACCAGATTGACACGTTTTGTCTCACCCGGTTCAAACCGCACTGCTGTTCCGGCAGGAATATCCAGGCGCATTCCATAAGCCAGATTTCGGTTAAATTCCAGTGCCTTATTTACCTCAAAGAAATGATAATGGGAACCGACCTGAATCGGACGGTCTGCCGTATTGGTAACGGAAACCTGCGCCGTATCCTTCCCAGCATTTAATTCGATATCTCCGTCTTCCGTCATAAGCTCACCCGGTTTTACCTTTCCGTTTCCAGAAATCGGGTTATGCACAGTCACAAGCTTCGTACCGTCCGGGAACGTCGCCTCAAGCTGTATCTCGTGAATCATCTCCGGCACGCCGTCCATCACATCGTCACAGGAAAGCATTTTTGTTCCCATGCTCATAAGTTCTGTCACACTGTGTCCGTCCCTTGCCAGTTCCAAAAGCTCCGCGCTGATATATGCGATTGCTTCCGGATAATTTAATTTCAGTCCCCGGTCTTTTCTTTCTTTTGCCAGGGTTCCTGCCAGATGAAGCATCAGCTTATCTGTTTCTCTTGGTGTTAAACGCATTCTTAATCCTCCTTATTTTTCCTTTATATGAACGCAAAAAGGTCTTAAAAGAAACTTCGTCGTTTCCTTTAAGACCTTTTTCAATTATGACTATTATAGCATAGTTTTCTAATTTTTGAAAGATGTTTCATAC
>CAMBKU010000069.1 GCA_945868305.1 uncultured Lachnospiraceae bacterium
TCTCCTTAAAAATTTTAAAAAATTTCTAAAAAAATATGTTGCATTTTTTAGAAATCTATAATATAATAAGTCTTGCGTTCAGCAATGACAAGCGCCTTTAGCTCAGCTGGCAGAGCACCTGACTCTTAATCAGGGTGTCCAGGGTTCGAACCCCTGAAGGCGCATACTAAAGTATCGGTTTTGCAGGTGGCTGCAGGGTCGGTGCTTTTTTTTATATATATAATATAAATAGAAAAGAACCTTACCACAATATTTCATGGAAACACGAAAGCTTGTTATTGCCAAAAGATATTCTACAATGTGAAAGAGGAAAAGTCCAGATAATTATTTCGAATTGAAATAGTTTTTCACTTCACGAAAGGACTTTTTGATGGTGGGAATACTTTTGCGGCAAAAATTATTGTTATAGAGACGGAAAAAAATTTTTTTTGTTATTTTCATAGAAAATCCTCCTTTTTATAAAGTATATGCAGAAAGGATAAAAATGAAACGGTTACTGATATCCTGCGGAATGTTGGCAGACGAATTAAATAAAGCCTGCGAAGGAGAACAGAATTTACCGGAAATTATGGAATTGCCCAGGGGAATGCATGAAAATCCGGGAAATTTAAAAGAAAATCTACAGATGTTGATAAATGAGCATCAGAATGTGGATGAAATTGTTTTGACATATGGTTTATGTGGAAACAGTACGCTTGGATTGAAAAGCCAGAAAACAAGATTAGTTTTGCCACGATTTGATGATTGTATTAGTCAGCTTTTATATAAGGAAGCAGAAGGAAGAAAATGCCGCTCAAAAATAAAAACAGGGCATCTCTATCTGACAGGTGGATGGATAAAAGATAAAAAATCAGTAATGGGGCAATGCAGTGAAATTATGGAAATGTATGGGGAGGACGGATATTCTATCATAGAGCAGATTTATGGCGGTTATCATACAGTAAGTGTGATAGATACCAGTGCTTTTGATTTGAAAAGAGCGGATAAAAATGCAGAAAAGATAAAAAAATATCTCAAAGTAAAAACGGAGCATATTTCCGGTTCCTATGATATTTTAAAAAGAATAATCTCCGGAGATTATGATGAAAATTTCATCCTTTTAAATCCCGGAGAAGTAGTAGAGGAAAAAATGTTTCGATTTAACGGCGAATGATCATTTTGCAGATTGGATTTCCCATAGAAGAAAATTTTTCCTCATATTCAGTCATGATGTTTCCTTTATTTAATGACTCATCGTTATGAAGATCATAGGTAGAGGCAAGAATCTTCCATCCGGCAGCCGGAGCTTCTTCTAGGGAAAAATTGAAAAGATCGACATTATCGGTTTTAAATTCAATAGTGCCATCATTTTTTAAAATCTTGTCATAACATTCTAAAAATTGTCTGGAGGTCAGGCGGCGTTTGGCATGGCGGTCTTTTGGCCATGGATCGGAAAAATTTAAATAGATTTTGTCTATGCTTTTTTCATCGAAAACATCTGGGAGAAGACCTGCATCTATACAGATAAATTTCACATTGGGAAGCGGGTTTTCATCCATTTTTTGAATGGCGCGGTAGAGTACGCTGGTATAGCGTTCAATGCCGATATAATTGATATCGGGATTTGTAGAGGCAAGCTCCATCAGAAATTTTCCCTTTCCCATACCAATTTCAATATGAATGGGATTGTCGTTTTTGATATAATCCTTCCAAAAACCCTTCATTTCTGTCGGTTTCTGAATACAGTAGGGACTGCTTTCGATTGCTTCTGTTGCACCCTTAATATTTCTAAGTCTCATATTTTACCCCTTTATGATAAATATTTTATATTATTCTACTATAAGTACGTTCTGAAAAAAAGTATTTTCTGTACACGGACGGGAAAAAATATAGAGAAAAGTGTTGCGGCAGGGAAATTTCAATATTATACTAGAAATAGTATGGATTTTAAGGAGTTATTTATTATGAAAAAAATTAAGAGAGCCGCATGCATGGCAGTTGCCATGATTTGTGCAGTATGTTCTATTACAATATATCCGAAAAATGTGAAAGCATCTGATTTCTGGCCGGAAGGACCGGAGGTGCAGTCTGCTTCTGCAATCGTAATGGAGGCAAGTACAGGTACGATTCTCTATGAGAAGAATAGCCTTGATGCTCATTATCCGGCAAGTATCACAAAAATCATGACAACGATGCTTGCACTGGAAAATGGAAATTTGAGTGATACGGTGACTTTTTCCAGTGATGCCGTATTTAAAACAGAGGGTTCCGGTATTGCAAGAGATGTGGACGAGCAGATGACATTAGAACAGTGTCTGTATGCAGTCATGCTGGAATCTGCCAATGAATGTGCTTATGCGGTGGCAGAGCACATAGGTGGAACAATGGAGAATTTTGTATCCATGATGAATACGAAGGCAGCAGAATTGGGTTGCCAGAATACGCATTTTAATAATCCGCATGGACTGCAGGATGAAAATCATTACACCTGTGCTTATGATATGGCGCTTATTGCGAAAGCTGCCTGGCAGAATGAGACATTTCGCATTATCACGGGAACACCGTCTTATATGATTCCACCGACTAATAAACATTCGGAAGAAACACCGTTACAGAATCACAACTGTATGTTGCATCCTTACCACACGTCAAAATATGTGTATGAAAATTGTGTGGGAGGAAAAACCGGATATACAGACGCAGCAAATTCTACGCTGGTTACTTATGCGCAAAAAGATGGCATGACTTTAATCTGTGTTGTGATGAATGTGCAGTCTCCGGGGCAGTGGCTGGATAGTCGGGCATTATTCGATTATTGTTTTGATAATTTTCAGCTTTTAAATATTGCGGATAATGAAAACAGGCTTTCTGAAAATGGTATTGATGCAGGAGATTTTAATACAAATCAGAATTTTGTGGAAATTGACAGAAGTGGAGCCGTAGTGATTCCGAAAACGGCAACTTTTTCTGATACGGTACCAACGGTGGATGAAAGTACTGCAAATGGTGATATAGCGGGAACAATAAATTATACCTACGCGGATCGGAATGTGGGAAGTGCCAATATTATAAAAACAGGAGCCAAAGTAGAGCCTTTTGCCTTCGGAAATACTGATACGGTAACAGAGGAAAGCACAGAAAATGCGGAAGGGGCGCAGAAGACTTTCCGCATAAATTTTCGTGTGATACTTCGTGTGATTTTAGGTATTGTTGTGGCAGGAATTCTGATTTTACTTGTAATCTTTGGTATTTCCATGATAAAAATCTGGCAGCGAAGAATGTCTATCCAGAAAAAGAGTAAGAGTCCCTATAAAACGATTAAACCTTCTAAAAAGTGGAAAAGGCGCAGAAGACGTAGAAGAAGATAAAGGGAGAAGGAATGGAGTATCTGGATCAAAAATTAGAGTCATACGGGAAAAGCAATATCTATCCTTTTCATATGCCCGGGCATAAACGGGCGGATTTAGATTTTCCCAATCCGTATCAGATTGATATCACAGAGATTGACGGATTTGATAATCTGCATCATGCCGAGGGTGTTTTAAAGGAGGCAGAGGAGCGGGCAGCAAAAGTTTTTGGAGCAAAAAAAACATTTTATCTGATAAATGGGAGTACCTGCGGACTGCTTGCGGCAATCAGTGCGGCAGCAAAAAAAGGAAGCAGCGTCCTTATGGCAAGAAATTGTCATAAGGCAGTTTATCATGCAGCATATCTGAGAGAGCTTTCCGTAAATTATGTTTATCCGAAGATTACAAAAGCCGGGATTCAGGGAGCAATAGCGCCGGAGGATGTAGAGAGGGAGTTGTTAGAGCATAAGGAAACGGTGGCAGTGATTCTTACATCTCCGACTTATGACGGCGTAGTTTCTGACATACAAAAAATAGCACAGATTGCCCATGCACATGATGTTCCGCTGATTGTGGATGAGGCACATGGTGCACATTTTGGATTCTCTGACGGTTTTCCAGTATCTGCAAAAGCGCTTGGTGCAGATATTGTAATTCAAAGTCTCCATAAGACACTTCCTTCCTTTACCCAGACTGCATTGCTTCATTTACAATCAGAGCGTATCCAGGAAGCAGAGGTAAAAAAATTTCTGGATATTTATGAGACCAGTTCTCCCTCCTATATTTTTATGGCAGGAATGGAAAAATGCGTGCGGATATTAACGGAGGAGAGAGAAGAACTTTTTTCCTGTTACGAAACTTTATTGACAAATTTTTATAAAAAAACAGAACAATTGGAAAAAATCCAAATTTTAAGAAAAAAGGATTTTGAGAAAACAGAGGCCTTTGATTTTGATTCCTCAAAGATTATTATTTCCGTAAAAGATACGAATATGACGGGGCAGGAGCTTTCGGATATTCTGTTAAAAAAATATGGTCTTCAGATGGAAATGGCATCGGGCTTTTATGTGACGGCAATGACCAGTGTGATGGATAGGAAAGAAGGATTTGACAGGCTTTATCAGGCACTTGATGAAATTGATAAAACACTGGAAAAAAGACCGAGTAATACACAGGATTTTGTTGCAAGAGTTTATACAAAAAATGAAAAAAAGCAAGAAATCGCAGAGGCGGTGGATGCACCTCTTGTTCCGGTGAGTTTAGACGAAGCTGCTGGCAAAGTTGCGGGAGATTATATTTATCTGTATCCGCCGGGAATTCCGATTCTGGTGCCGGGGGAAGTAATCACCGAAGATATTGTGGAAAATGTCAAGCATTGTGGAAAACTTGGTCTGAACGTTCAGGGAATGGTGGATGACGGACGGATAAACGTTGTCAATTTTTCGATACTATATTATAATTAAGATATAAAAGGATTCGCAGGAAATGGGAAAAATATATTGTCTTTTGGGAAAAAGTTCATCAGGAAAAGATACGCTGTTTAAAATGATTTTAGAGAAAAAAGAGCTTTCTTTAAAAACGATTGTTCCTTATACTACAAGACCAATCCGTGTCGGAGAAAGAGATGGTGTGGAATATCATTTTTCTACGGAGGAACAGGTAAAGGAGCTTGAGGCAGCGGGAAAAATCATTGAACTTCGGGCTTACAAGACAGTACATGGTATCTGGAAGTATTTTACGGTAAACGATAGCCAGATTGATTTGAAAAATCAGAATTATCTTATTATCGGTACGTTGGAATCCTATGTAAAAATCAGAGATTATTTTGGCAGAGAACACTTAGAGCCTGTTTATATCGAGGTGGATGACGGTGTAAGACTACAGCGGGCATTAGACCGTGAACGAGCTCAGGATGTACCGAAATACGCAGAGATGTGCAGGCGTTTTCTGGCGGACAGTGAGGATTTTTCTGAGGAAAAGCTAAAGGCGGCGGGAATCGAAAGACGCTTTGAGAACACGGAACTTGAAAAGACCTGCGAGAAGATTGTTTCCTACATAAAGGAAGATATAGCAAGGGGTAAATAGACGGGGGTGAATCTTATGGATATCAAAGTGAATCAGATGACGCCATCATCATCAGTGGAGGGAACTGCTCCGGTGGAACGGGATGATGGAAGTTTTAAATTCACATTGACCAGTGCAATCGCAGATGCAGGACTGGAAGAAAAACTTAATCTGCTGCTCAATAATATCTCTGTACAGGGAGAGTTGATTGCACGGCACAGGGATATCCGGGACATGAAAAAATACCGGGGACTGATTCGGGAATTTATGAACGAGATTGTAAACCGTTCCCACAAATTTTCCAGGGAAAATTTTCTGGATCGAAAGGGACGGCATCGGGTTTATGGTATCATTCGTATGGTGGATGAAAATTTGAATGAACTGGCTGAGGAACTTCTAAAAGATGAGACGGATCATATCGCAATCTTAAATAAGATTGGTGAGATTGAAGGTTTATTATTGGATATTTTGACATAACGCGGCAGGAGGGAACATATATGGCAGGATTTCAGGATATTTTAGGGCATGAGCAGATTATCGAACATCTGCAGAATGCGATAAAAATGGATAAAGTGTCCCATGCTTATATTTTAGACGGGCCGGATATGAGCGGGAAGAAAATGATTGCAGAGGCGTTTGCCATGACATTGCAGTGTGAAAAAAAGGGAACAGAACCATGTATGGAATGTCATTCCTGTAAGCAGGCTCTCGGCAAAAATCAGCCGGATATTATCTATCTGCAGCATGAAAAACCAAACACTATTTCCGTAGATGATATCAGGAGTCAGATTAACAATGATATCGGTGTGAAGCCATATAGCAGTCCATACAAGGTGTATATTGTGGATGAGGCGGAAAAAATGAACATTCAGGCACAGAATGCGCTGTTAAAAACTATTGAGGAACCGCCAGCATATGCAGTAATTATGTTACTCACCACGAATGCGGAAACATTTCTGCCAACGATTTTATCCCGGTGTGTTCGTTTGAATTTAAAAGTAGTACCGGATGAAAAAATAAAGGCATACCTGATGGAGCATTGTGAAATACCGGATTACAAGGCAGATGTATGTGTGGCATTTGCTCAGGGAAATGTGGGTAAGGCAATAGAGCTTGCATCCTCAGAGGATTTTAATGAGATAAAAAATGCTGCCCTTCAGCTCATCAAGCGTCTGGATGATATTGAACTGTATGAAATGACGGAAGCTATCAAACAGATTGCGAATTATAAATTACAAATCAATGATTATTTTGATCTTATTATGATTTGGTATCGGGATGTGCTGCTCTATAAAGCAACTGCCGATGTGAATAAACTGATTTTTAAAGAAGAAGTATATGATATTAAGAAGGAAGCCAGCAGGAGTTCTTATGGTGGAATAGAAAATATTTTGGAAGCGCTGGAAAAGGCAAAAATCCGTTTGAATGCGAATGTAAATTTTGATTTGGTCATTGAATTGCTGCTTCTGACAATAAAGGAGAATTAGGATGGTAAAAGTAGTAGGTGTCAGATTCCGGAGTGCGGGAAAGATATATTATTTTGATCCGGCGGGATATGATATGAAAACGGGAACCCATGTCATTGTGGAGACCGCGAGAGGTGTGGAATACGGTACGGTCATGATCGCACCGAAGGAAGTGGAGGATGATAAGGTTATTCAGCCTTTAAAATCTGTCATCCGTGTTGCCACAAAGGAAGACGAAAAGCAGGAAAAACGCAATAAGGAAAAAGAAAAGGAAGCCTTTAAAATCTGTCTGGAGAAAATTGCGAAACACAAGTTGGAAATGAAGCTGGTAGAGGCAGAATATACCTTTGATAACAATAAGCTGTTATTCTATTTTACGGCGGATGGAAGAATTGATTTCCGTGAGCTGGTAAAGGATCTGGCAGCGGTTTTTCGCACCAGAATCGAATTGCGTCAGATTGGTGTCCGTGATGAGACTAAGATTTTAGGTGGTATTGGAATCTGTGGCAGGGAGCTTTGCTGTAAATCCTATTTATCTGAGTTCGCACCGGTTTCCATCAAGATGGCGAAGGAGCAGAATCTTTCTTTAAATCCGACTAAGATTTCAGGTGTCTGCGGCAGACTGATGTGCTGTCTGAAAAACGAGGAAGAAACCTATGAATATCTGAACAGCCGTCTGCCGAGTATCGGAGATATAGTGACGACTTATGACGGATTAAAAGGTGAAGTCCAAAGCGTTAATGTGCTGCGCCAGTTGGTAAAGGTCATTGTAGAAATAAATG
The DNA here is from genome assembly GCA_945868305.1 of uncultured Lachnospiraceae bacterium. Classification (GTDB taxonomy): domain Bacteria; phylum Bacillota; class Clostridia; order Lachnospirales; family Lachnospiraceae; genus Roseburia_D. Next base: position 7,639 of record CAMBKU010000069.1, read on the forward strand.
ATGAAAAAGAACTGCATGAATATAAGGTGAAGGAATTGAAATTTAAGCCACGCAGAAGGAAAGAGAGTTTAAAGCTGTCTGCGGAGGAATTAAAGGAACTTTCTGCATTAGAGGATAAGGGAGGAAAATCAAAACTCGATGATGCAAAATGATTTTTTACATCCAGGGGAACGATTTGACGATTTAAACCGCAACGGATATTCCATTATTCAGGATCCAAAGCGTTTTTGTTTTGGCATGGATGCGGTGTTGCTCTCCGGTTTTGCCGAGGTAAAAGAGGGGGACGAGGTCTTAGACCTTGGAACCGGAACGGGAATTATACCGATTCTTTTGGAGGCAAAGACAAAGGGAGGGCATTTTACCGGGCTGGAAATCCAAAGAGAGAGTGCGGATATGGCCAGAAGGAGCGTGGCTTATAATCATCTGGAGGATAAGGTTTCCATTGTGGAAGGCGATATCAAAGAGGCTTCCCAATTGTTTGCACCGTCTTCTTTTGATGTAATCACCACGAATCCGCCGTATATGATTGGACAGCACGGCCTGCCAAATACGGAGGAAGCGAAATTTATTGCAAGACATGAGGTGCTTTGTACGTTAGAAGATGTGGTAAGGGAGAGTGCAAAGCTTTTAAAACCCGGTGGACGGTTTTTTATGGTACATCGTCCGTTTCGTCTGGCAGAAATTATGGTTACTATGACGAAGTATAAAATAGAGCCAAAACGCATGAAGCTTGTGTATCCTTTTGTGGATAAAGAGCCAAATATGGTTTTAATTGGTGGAATCAGGGGCGGAAATTCGCGAATGACCGTTGAGAAGCCTTTGATTGTTTATAAAGAGCAGGATATATATACGGATGAGATTATTGATATCTATGGGTATTAGGAAATTTCATCCGATAAGAGTTAAGGAAACAGAGAATTAGATTATGGCAGGAAAATTATATTTATGTGCAACACCGATTGGGAACCTTGAGGACATTACGTTCCGGGTGCTTCGTACATTAAAAGAAGTAGATCTGATTGCGGCGGAGGATACCAGAAATTCCATTAAGCTGCTCAATCATTTTGAGATTAAGACTCCCATGACAAGTTATCATGAATACAATAAAATTGAAAAAGCCCACCAGTTAGCGGACAAACTGAGGGAAGGAAAAAATATTGCATTGATTACGGATGCCGGAACGCCGGGAATTTCTGATCCGGGTGAGGATTTAGTGCGTATCTGTATGGAGGAGGGAATCGAGGTGACCTCCCTGCCGGGACCCGCCGCGTGTATTACGGCACTTACCATGTCGGGACTTCCTACCAGAAGATTCTGCTTTGAAGCTTTTTTACCGAAAGAGAAAAAAGAACGGGCGGAGATTTTAAAGGAACTTTCTAAGGAAACAAGAACGATTATCGTTTATGAGGCGCCGCATCATTTGATTAAGACATTGGAGGAGCTTTTTGGGGTTCTGGGAAACCGCCGAATCCGGTTATGCCGGGAGCTAACAAAAAAGCACGAAGAAGTTTTCCCGACGACCTTTGAGGAGGCGCTTATTTTTTATAGGGAAAATGAACCACGGGGCGAATATGTTATTGTCATTGAAGGGAAAAGCCGTGCGGATATAAAACTGGAACAGCAAAAGGAATGGGAGGCTATGTCCATAGAGGAGCATATGGCTTACTATGAAAATCAGGGAACCAATCACAAGGATGCCATGAAGCTTGTGGCAAAGGACAGAGGTATCAGTAAGCGGGATGTGTACCAGGCATTGTTAAATAAATAACAGTGACAGAGTTTTGATAAAAAGGAGGAACATATGAGCAATTTTCATGTTGGGTTAAAAAAAGTCGTAGATGATTCTTATGATATTGAGATTGGATATGGATTGGAAGAAAAGCTGGCAGAAGACATAAAGAATGGTCTGGTTGGCGGTTTACATAAATTTGCAGTTGTGACAGACGATATTGTGGAAAATCTGCATGCAAAGAAAATCTGTGAGTTACTGACAGATGCCGGATTGGCGGCACAGCTCTTTGTATTTCCGAACGGAGAAAAAAGCAAGGTGCGTAAGACAAAAGAGGAAGTAGAGGATGCCATGCTTGCGGCAGGTTTTCGCAGAGACTGCTGTATTATTGCCGTGGGCGGCGGCGTGGTGACAGATCTTGCCGGATTTGTGGCTGGTACCTATGGAAGAGGTATTCCATTTATCAATTATGCGACAACACTTCTTGCGGCAGCGGATGCTTCCATCGGTGGAAAGACAGCAGTAGATACCCCCCTTGCAACAAATCTGATTGGGCTTTTCAATCAGCCAAAAAAGGTTTATATCGATATCGCATCCTGGAAAACCCTGCCGAAGCGTCAGCTTATAAGTGGTCTTGCGGAGACTATTAAGCATGCCTGCATGGCGGATGCCGAGTTTTTTACCTATCTGGAGGAACACATGGATGATATTTTTGCGTTTCAGCCTGAGGTGTTAGAGCATGTGGCGGAAGCAAACTGCCGGATTAAGTATGAAGTAGTCATGAAGGATGAAAGAGAGAAAAGTCTACGGGAAATTTTAAATCTCGGTCATACCGTAGGGCGTGCTATTGAAACGGTCAGCGGTTATAAGCTTTTGCATGGAGAGGCACTTGGAATCGGGCTTACCGCTGAAGTTCGTCTGGGCAATACTTATGGTTATATCAGTGCTGCCGATGTGGAACGGGTTGTATCACTTTTGAAGAAAGCCGGACTTCCTACAGAAATCCCGGATTATATTGATAGAGAAGAACTGATTCATAAACTCTATACCGATAAAAAGGTAAGGGATGGAAAGCTTCGTTTTGTATTCCAAAAAGGAATCGGAGCGGTCATGGAGTTTGAAAATGAAACTTATGCCAGACTGGTGTCGGAGGAGGATGCCAGACGGGTGATTGAGGAAATGTAAATAAAAAAATGGAGCTGTGCACAAAGTGATTTTGTGCAACAGCTTCATTTTTATGATTCAGAGGATATTTTTAAATATTCCGGCAGATATTTTTCCAGAATCGGGAAAGGTGCAGGGCCCATTCGCAGAATGGCCTCGTGAAACTGCGTGTCGGAGTATTCATCTTTTAAGAGCGATTTGGCTTTTTCTTTTAAATGCATAAATTCCAGGTATCCGATATAGTATTTTTGATAATGTCCCGGTTCTTCTACAATAAGCTCATAAATCTCCTGAATGGTGGAAGAATCGGTAAAACCGTAGTCTGAAAAAAATGACTGTGTGTCCTTTAATGACCAGCCTTCATAGTGGATGCCAAAATCAGCAGTGGAATACAGGCTTAAAATGGCAGACTGATTCAGTTGCAAAATAGAAGCAAGGTCTTCATCCAGTTCGGCATAATGATAGGAAAGCATTTCCACGTAGGTTGCCCAGCCTTCCGTGTATCCCGGATAATTTAAAATGGAACGGATAGATGGGATGCCGTAGGTAGAGGTCATGACAGTCTGATAAAGATGGCCAGGATAGCCCTCATGAGCAAGGGTGGTAAAAAGTTTCATCTTCGTATAATTGCTTTTTGGATTGATGTAAATACAGTTTTGCGAAATATCATCAATAGGTGCGGTAAGGTAAAAGGCGGGAGCAAGATAATCACTTAAGGCATCATCCACATATTTTACGGTAAAGGTTGTTTCCACCGGGGCAGGAAAATCGGTAGAAATACAGTCTCTTAAATGATCCAGCATTTTTTTCGGATCGCTGTCGTCAAAGGAATAATGAGTAGAAGCGGAGGCAAGGGTAGGATTTTTGGAAAGAAGATCGGATATGGCGGTCAGATCTGTTTCACGCTGTTCCTTTACCATAGCTTCCAGTTCAGGAACGGAATAAGAAGTTCCTGTATAGGTATGGATCAGGTAGTTATAATACTCTTTCCCTTCCGGCAGATAGCAGAGGCCCTTGTCATTTTTTCCGGTGCCTTCTAACTCCTTCATACAGTTTTTTAAATTCTCATAAGCGGGCAGTACATGTTCCGTAAAAATTTGTTTGTTCAAATTCTTATAGGAAATTTTCTGCTCGTCGCTCAAAAAAGTTGCGTCGTCGATACGGGAGCAGAAAGTATTGACCAGATAGTGGTTATCCTTGCTGTTTAAAAACTCATCGCACTGGTTAAGAATATTTTTTGCGGCAAAGTCCGACATGAAAAGATCGGCTTTCGATTTTTCCCGTTCAAAGGAGGAAATCTGTTTAAAATAGGTGTCAAGTTCACTTAAAAGATCTAAATAGTCTTTTATGTCCTGTTCATTCCGGAAGGTGTATTCTGCTAAAAGGATAGGAAGTTCTGCCTGAGTTCCGGTAGAGGAACGCAAAATTTCGTCATAATAGTAATAGGAACCGGCAGAAAGTTCCGTGTTTATGTAGCTGTTTAGGACATCGTAGGTCATTTTATCTTCGGTTGAAAGGTCATCATAGGAAAAGGAAGATAAAATTTTTTTTGCGTTTTCCAGTTCCGAGAGGGATTTGTCATGGCCGGATTTTGAGATACTTCCCAGAGTTACTTTATAATCGTCGATTCCGTAAGAGGAAGGGTCTGCCAGCGTATAATGGAGATTGATGGTATTTGAGGTGATGCTCTCTTTAAAAAGATCTTCACAGAAGGTATCAAATTCGGAGTAGCTCTTTTTCAGTTCATTTTCCGATGAGTGGAAAAGAAGAAAAAAGGCGCAAAGGAACAGGGCAAGTCCGCAGCCGTATATTGGAAGATACTTTTTTTTGAAAGAGATTCGGTGGAATAAGTGTTTCATGGAAATTCCTGAAAAATGTTCTTGATTTTATCATATGTTGGAACAAACCGGCAATATGCAGCATAAAATGAAATAAAGCAAAAATAACGGAAAAATTATGCTGAATTATTTATGGGGATTTATGATTTTAATCGGAGTTGCATATGCTGCATTGACCGGAACGCTGCCGGATGTTACGGATGCGGCACTGGATTCCGCAAAAGAAGCAGTGGCGCTTTGCATCACAATGACGGGAGTCATGTCTTTTTGGGTAGGGTTAATGCGAATCGCTGAGGAGGCAGGAATCATAAAAAGTGCATCCAGGGGACTGATGCCGTTTTTACATTTTTTGTTTCCTCGGATTCCGAAGGAACATAAGGTAAATGAATACATAGCGACGAATTTTATCGCAAATATCTTTGGACTGGGCTGGGCAGCTACCCCAGCGGGATTAAAAGCAATGGAAGCATTTTCGGAACTGGAGGAGGAGCGCCGGAAAGAAAACAGAAGTTATCCCACGCCAAAAGGTGTTGCTTCAAGGGAGATGTGTACCTTCTTAATCATCAATATGTCGTCACTGCAGCTCATACCGGTCAATATCATTGCTTACCGCAGCCAGTACGGAAGTGTAAATCCAACGGCAATTGTAGGACCGGCTGTAGCAGCAACAATGATTAGTACGGCAGCGGCAATTCTTTTTTGTAAAATAATGGATCGTAGTTGAAAATAGCAGTTTTATCAGGGATATTTTGATTGGATAGCTTGCGTATCTTATCTTAGAGTGCTAAAATAATACTGTTATGAGAATAGTCTAACAAAAGAAGAAATGGAG
>CAMBKU010000070.1 GCA_945868305.1 uncultured Lachnospiraceae bacterium
AGAGCGTCGCCTTGGTAAGGCGGAGGTCGGCGGTTCAAGTCCGCTAGGCAGCTTAAATAAAATTAGAACAGACAAAGAAAAAGACCTGCAGGTTTCTGACAGATATCAGAGCCTGCAGGTCTTTTTTGTTATGGCGACGAGGAAAATGGACATCGTGCTTGCACGAAGGGACATTTGACGACCGCTAATCAGAGCGAGATTCGCAAAGCGTATCTCGTCTCTGTTACTATAAAATACAGAGGGAAGCTTTTATACTTCCTCTGTATTTTGAAATAAATTTCGTATGGAAGAACGGTACTGCAGATTTTGGTATGCAGTATAGCTGTCATTCTCGTTATCCTTTTCTTCCTGCTCGGAAGCCGCCAGATTTGCTGTGGTATTTAAGAAATTATTTAAAAAGATATCAATAAATTTCAGGTAATCATCATAGGAAAATAATTCCTCTAAAGCATCAGAAAAATCAGAATCATCTTCTGCAACAGTAGACGCAACAGCTACATTTGAAACATCAGACGGAGCGGATGCAGCCGGAACAGAAGCGGCAACGGTCACAGTTTCATCTGGGAGTGTAACGCCGTTTTCCATATAGGAAGTAACCTTTGCTACATAGTTCTGTGTTTCTTTAAAAGGCGGTACACCGCCGTATTTTGCAACATTGTTGCTACCTGCATTGTAGGCTGCAAGTGCCAGTGTGGTATCGCCATCATATTTGGACAAAAGCTGGCTTAAATATTTGGCACCACCCATAATATTCTGCTTCGGATCATAGGCATCGGTAACGCCAAGCTCGGCAGCAGTAGCCGGCATGAGCTGCATGATGCCCTGAGCGCCGCAGTGGGATGTTGCTTTGGGATTAAAATTGGATTCCTGTTTTCCTACTGCTTTCAATAAGGCAAGTGGGACGCCGTAGGTATCGGAGGCTTCTTTAAAGATGTCCTCCAGCGTAGTCTTGCTGCTTTCTGCTTCCAGAATGGAAGAAAAGGAATCATCCTTTTGCTGCCCGGTGTTGTTTAAAACATTTAAGTCGGTTTGATTTGCTGTTTTTAATACAGAATCTATCTGCATGGTCATTTCTCCTTATCCTGTGTTTTGCGCTATTTGTTTCTTACGGTATTGTTTTCGATAAAATCTATCATAATTACTCATATTTTACCATAAATCGGGGATTGTGAAAATAGGAAATGAGAAAATGCCGGAAAAAACTTGACAAGTCAGAGAAAAGACAATATAGTATTCCTGTAAAGTACCACTATGAAAAAAGGGGCGGGAAAATGGATGCAAATCAATTAACGGAAAGACTGACTGCGTTTGGGCTTACCAGACAGGAGGCAACCGTATATCTGGCATTGTTTACGGCAGGAACCCAGACTGGTTATGAGGTTGCAAAGCAGACTGGAATCTCCCGGTCAAATGCGTATAATGCGCTGGCGGGACTGGTGGATAAGGGAGCGGCCTATCCGGAGGAGGGAACCGTAACCCGTTATACGGCGGTCGATGTATCTGAATTTTGCAGAAATAAGATTGAAACCTTAAAGCAGCTGGCAGAGGAACTGGCTTCTCATATGCCGAAAGCGAAAGAAGAAGTGGAAGGGTATCTTACGATTACAGGAGACGGGCATATCGAGAACAAAATTAAAAATATGCTGCTGCAGGCGAAACAGCGTGTGTATCTTAAGGCGGAGCATAGTGTTTTAGAGCCATTCCTGCCACAGCTAAACAGTATGTGTGAGGCAGAAACCAAGGTTGTGATACTGACAGATCAAGGAAAAGAAATGCCATCTGCGGCACAGATATATGTGACACAGGTGAAAAAGAATCAGGTGGGAGTGATTACGGATTCTACCCATGTACTGACTGGAGAGTTTGGAAAAGGTGATGACAGCAGTTGCTTGTACACCGGGCAAAGGAATTTTGTCCAGATATTTAAAGAGTCATTGAAAAATGAAATAAGATTAATTGAATTGACGAAGGGAGAAAAATAAAGTGAAAAAACAGCCATTTGTAACAAAACAGAAATTAGACGAAATTATAAAAGAATATCCGACTCCGTTTCATCTCTATGATGAGAAGGGGATTCGTGCCAATGCGCAGGCGGTAAAGGAGGCATTTTCCTGGAATCCGGGGTTCCGTGAATATTTCGCGGTAAAGGCAACGCCAAATCCGTTTATTTTAAACATTTTAAAGGAGTACGGCTGCGGGTGTGACTGCGCATCATTAACTGAGCTTATGCTAGCGGATGCATTACATTTTAAGGGAGAGGAGATTATGTTTTCCTCAAATGATACTCCGGCGGAAGAATTTGTATTTGCGGACAAAATCGGTGCGACCATCAATTTGGATGATTTTTCCCATATTGAGTTTTTGGAAAAAGCCATCGGTCATATTCCTGAGACCATAAGCTGCCGTTTCAATCCGGGCGGTGTTTATGAAATCAGCAATGGCATTATGGACAATCCGGGAGATGCTAAATACGGTTTTACGAAGGAACAGATTATTGAGGGATATAAGATTTTAAAAGAAAAAGGTGCGAAGAAGTTCGGAATACATGCGTTCTTAGTCAGCAATACGGTGACAAATGATTATTATCCGGCACTTGCCCGTACTCTGTTCGAACTTGTGGTAGAAATCAAGGAAAAAACGGGATGTGAAATCAGCTTTATCAACCTTTCCGGCGGTGTCGGAGTTGCATATAAGCCAGATCAGACGCCAAATGATATTCGTGTAATTGGTGAGGGCGTGAGAAAGGTGTATGAAGAAATCCTGGTTCCTGCGGGAATGGGAGATGTGGCAATCTATACAGAGATGGGGCGCTTTATGCTGGCACCATACGGTTGTCTCGTAACTACAGCTATTCATGAAAAAATGACATATAAAGATTATATCGGCGTGGATGCCTGCGCGGTAGATTTGATGCGCCCTGCAATTTACGGTGCATATCATCATATTACGGTTATGGGAAAAGAGGACGAACCGTGTGACCATAAATATGATGTGACGGGGTCTCTTTGTGAAAATTGTGACAAATTTGCAGTAGACCGGATGCTGCCGAAAGTAGACATCGGAGATGTCCTGGTAATCCATGACGCTGGAGCACATGGGTATTCTATGGGATATAATTATAATGGAAAATTAAAACATGCGGAAATTCTTTTAAAGGAAGACGGCTCCACACAGATGATTCGTCGTGCAGAGACGCCGAGAGATTATTTCAAGACCTTTGATTGCTTTGACATTTTAAAGGATATGCAGTTCCCGAATGAACAGTAGAATAAGGAATAAAATCACACAATATCAGACTGCACGGCAAGGAGTGGTAAAAAGTTCTCAAAGATAACACCGTCGCAGACCGGCACGCCGGCTTCATCCGACGCCTTGGTACAGGTAGCGATGAAGTCGGCAGCTGTTTTTACGCAGACATTTAAAGGGATACCTGTGAGGAGTTTGGCTGCAACAATGGAAGTGAAAATGTCGCCAGTTCCGGGGCGCGAACTTCCGCTTACAGGAACACGGCAGATATCTGCCATGCCAGAGGCAGCATCAAAAATGAAATTGACAAAAAAGTCGCCATCCCGGATTCCAGTGATGATGATTTTGGAGGGACCGAGGGTATGCAGCTTTTTTCCCAGAGTGGTAAGTTCCGGAAGAGAGAAACTTTCTTCCCGGAACGGGGTTTGTGTCAGAAAGCAGGCTTCGGTAATATTTGGTGTAATCAGGCTGGCATGGCGGACAAAGTCTTGCATGAGAGAAATATAGCCGTCCGGAAGGCTGGTGTAAATGCGCCCGTGGTCGCCAAAAACCGGGTCTATGATGATTTTGGTATCCGGAGAGGATGAAATTTCCTTTTGCAGATAAGAGGAAATAATCTGCATCTGGGTCAAACTACCGAGATAACCGCAGTAGATTCCGTTGAAATGCCGGTTTAAGTTTCTCCACTGGTTTAAATAGTCCGGAATGCATTCGGTCAGGTCTTTTTTATAGAAAGAAGGATAACCGGTGTGGTTGGAAAATATGGCTGTAGGTAGCGGACATGCCTGTACGCGGCAGGCGGATATAATGGGAAGCGCTGCGCTTAAGGAACAGCGGCCAACGCCAGCAATATCCTGGATGACTGCCAGTTTTTTTGGTATGGTTGTATTCATATTGGATTCTCTTTTCTGTGAATATTTTATGTGTTAGATACTGCAATTATTGTAAGAAAAAAGTATAAAACTTACAAGAAAAAAATGAATGAAAAAATGCTTGCAATTATATGAAATCTGTGATAAGATATTAGCTGTTCGGGTTAATTCCCTAAAAACAATAAGCCGGTGTGTCGGAATTGGCAGACGAGGCAGACTCAAAATCTGTTGATGGCAACATCGTGCGGGTTCAAGTCCCGCCACCGGCAGGAAACACTTGACGGATATCATATTGTATGATATCCTGTCAATGTTGTTTGGAAAAAGTAGAGTATATCCACTCTCACCTTAGCACAATCGCGTGACTATGGTTTCTATTTGAAAACGTGAAAAACGGATCATTTGACTGTGGATAGACTGCCTATCCACATTTTTTTATGCATCATATATCATTATTTGGAGGTGTACGACCATTAGCGAGTTAATGATCAACGAACAAATCAGAGATAAGGAAGTTCGTCTCATCGGAGAGAACGGAGAGCAGCTTGGCATCATGTCTGCAAGAGAAGCATACAAACTTGCCCAGGAAGCAGAACTGGATCTGGTAAAGATTGCTCCGACTGCAAAACCGCCGGTATGTAAGATTATCAATTACGGTAAATACAGATACGAGCTGGCAAGAAAAGAAAAGGAAGCCAAGAAAAAACAAAAGACAGTAGAACTTAAAGAAATCCGTTTGTCACCGAATATTGAATCAAATGATTTGAATACCAAAGTCAATGCAACAAAGAAATTTATTGCCAAGGGGAACAAGGTAAAGATTACTTTACGTTTCCGTGGAAGGGAAATGGCTCATATGCAGAGCAGCAAACATATCCTGGACGATTTTGCCGAGCAATTGGCAGATGTGGCAGTCGTAGAGAAAGCACCGAAGGTTGAAGGCAGAAGCATCAGCATGGTGCTGGCAGAAAAGAAATAACTTATTTTAAAGGAGGAACATAAAATGCCAAAAATGAAGACAAGCAGAGCAGCTGCAAAACGTTTCAAAGTTACAGGAACAGGAAAGTTAAAAAGAAATAAAGCTTACAAGAGACATATCTTAACAAAGAAGACTACAAAGACTAAGAGAAATCTTAGAAAACCGGCTATGACCGATGCAACCAATGTTAAGAATATGAAGAAGATTTTACCATATTTATAGGAATTAGTGAAGGAGGAATAGATTCATGGCAAGAGTTAAAGGCGGATTAGGCGCTAAGAAAAGACATAACAGAACATTAAAGTTAGCAAAAGGTTACAGAGGCGCAAGATCTAAACAGTATAGAGTAGCAAAACAGTCTGTTATGAGAGCCCTTACGAGTTCTTATGCAGGTAGAAAACAGAGAAAGAGACAGTTCAGACAGTTGTGGATTGCACGTATCAATGCAGCAGCAAGAATGAATGGACTTTCTTATAGTAGATTTATGTATGGCTTAAAGCTTGCAGGTGTTGAAATGAATCGTAAAATGCTTGCTGAAATGGCAGTGAACGATGCAGAAGGCTTTGCTACTTTGGCAGAACTGGCAAAGACAAAGATTGCCTAATCAGACAGCAGATTACTTATACAGAATATAAGACTTCCTTTTCGGAATCCGGTTTTTTGCCCGGCTGACGGAGAGGAAGTTTTTTTATATCACAGGAAAGGCCTTATAGCCTGGTTGTATCATAGGCTACATCCATAATACAACGAAAATACAACCTGCGTCTTATTCCGAATGTACGCCGAAAAGTGTATGCTTTAAAGTAGAGAAGAAAAGGAAAGGAGGCAGGGATATGGGTGGTTATACGACCATCGCAGGAATCGCTGCGGTATTTATCATGATTGTATGTTCTGTTGCAGTCGGAGGAGTAGAAGCGCTAAAATTTTATATTCATATTCCTTCTATTGCAATTACATTTGGAGGAGCTACGTTGTCTGTATTTGCTATGTGTAGAAGCGGAAAGGTCTGGTTGAAGCGGATTGGCTCTTTTCGGGCAATATTTCATAAGGAAGTGGATGATATTGACGAACTGATACAGGAAATGATGGAACTGGCGCTTGCGGCGCGAAAGGAGGGCTTGCTTGCGCTGGAGAGCAAAGCTGAAACGGAAGAGATGGATTCCTTTTTGAAAAAGGGGATTTTGCTGGTGACAGAAGGCTGCGATGCAGAGATGCTAAAAAGCATTTTGAAAAACGATATTGATTGTATTGATATCCGGCATGGGGAAAATATCGAATTCTGGGAAAAGTATGCGGCAATGGGACCAGCGTGGGGAATGATTGGAACACTGATAGGGTTGATTAATATGCTCATCGATATGGGAGAAGATGCTGCGGCTATCGGGCCAGCAATGGCAACGGCGTTAATCACAACCTTTTATGGTTCGCTGCTCGCGAATGCAGTCTGCACGCCAGTGGCAGAGCGGCTGCGTGATGGAAACGACCATGAAATATTGCGTATGGAACTGATGCTGCAAGGGGTGCTGTCCATTCAAAACGGCGATAATCCACATATTTTGGAAGAAAAAATGAGATCGTTTTTGAAAGAGGAAGCAAAGAAACACGGCGTGTATAAGGAGGCGCTTGATCATGCATAGAAGTCGAAGGACAAGAAAAAAAGCGGGAGGTGCGTCCTGGCTTGCGACCTATAGTGATCTGATGAATCTGTTGTTATGCTTTTTTGTCATGCTCTATGCCATGTCATCAATCAATGCCGGCAAATATGAGGAGATAAAATCTTCTTTTGCGAATGTGGGTATTTTTGGAAGCGGAATATTACCGGGAAAAGAAGGAGCTTTGGATGGCGAGAACGGCATTTTAGAGGGAAATGATCTGGGAAAGGAAGAAAGTGACAGTACAGTAGTCCGGGCGGAAAATGCAGAAACAGAATTGAATGACGAACAGGTAAAAGAGGCATATCTTGCCGGACAGAGGCAGGCGACAGAAAAATTGTTTGCTGAACTGGATGGACAGGCTGTACAAAGTGGATTGAAAGGGAATGGTGTTGCGGTTCTGGCGGATTATGATTATAACTGTGTTATCATAAACATCGACGGAGCAGTTCTGTTTGAATCCGGAGAAACGGAGATTCGAAGTGAGGCGTTGCCACTCATGTCTAAAATTGGAGATATACTGCAGACATATGAGGGTGGCAATATGATAGAGATTGTAGGACATACCGATAATGTGCCGGTCAGTGCAAATGCCAGATATCGGGATAATAATGAACTGTCTACAGATCGGGCCTTGAGCGCGTTTTACTATTTTGTGCAGGAGAAAGGTATCAGTCCGGCAGAAATAAAATATTCCGGACGGGGGGAGTATGAGCCTGTGGCAACAAATGAAACGGAAGAAGGCAGGCAGAAGAACCGCAGAATAGAAATACAAATCTATCCTTCTCTGTAATTGCTACGGTACTCTCGGGGAGAGATTCCTTTCAGTTTATGAAAAGTTTTGGAAAAATACAAGCTGTTATCGAATCCCACCGAAATAGCGATTGCCGTAATAGAAAGATCGGAATGCTCCAAAAGATAGCATGCCTGTTTCATACGGAAATCGGTCAGATATTCCTTGGGAGACTGTCCTAATACAGTTTCAAAGGAACGGAACAGGTGGCTGCGGCTTAAACCTACATAAGAGGCAATGTCTTCTACGGTAATCGGATAGGAATAATTGGAAGAAATATATTCAATTCCTTTTTGGACATACTGATTTACCGAAGCATGGACATTGCTTTTTGTTGCATTGTGCATAAAAAGGGCGAGGGCGGTATAAAGTCTGCCTGTCATTTCTACGGCATGTTTGAATTCGTTTCCTCTGGCATCGTAGATGTGCAGAAGCTGACGCTTTATGGCATCGCCCATTGGAGTGTCTTTGATAACAGGATGTTCTCTGGTAAAATCAGTTGCATTTAAAATCATGGATGCATCGCTTCCGGTAAAGCCGACCCAACAGTATTCCCAGGGCTCGGTTTGATCGGCGACATAGGAAACTTCTGTATTGGGGTATACCAAAAAAGTATCACCGGCATGCAGATGATACTGCTCTTTTCCTACCTTGTAAGTGCCCTGACCGGATATGATATAGTGAATCAGGTAGTGATCCCGAATGCCGGGTCCCCATTGGTATAGCGGGGCGCATTTCTGAAATCCGACGTTATAGACAGAGAGCGAAACCAGTTCTTTTTCAGATACTTTATAAGAATTTTTATAATTGTGGTTCATATCATGCTCCTTTTATGCTAAAATAGGTTATGTGCAAAAAAGTATATCTTTTAGTTTATTATAAACTGGCAAAAAAGGATATGCAACATAATTACATATTTTCTGGACATTTGTTTATGTACTGGAAGGGGAAATGGCGTTAGACTAAAATTACAGGAAAAGAAAAAATCAGAATAAAAGGAGATGTTTGTAATGGCAATTTTAGTAACCGGAGGGGCAGGTTTTATAGGCAGTCATACTTGTGTGGAACTCTTAAATGCAGGTTATGATGTGGTGGTATACGATAACTTAAGTAATTCCAGTGAGAAGTCTTTGGAGCGTGTAGAGCAAATCACTGGGAAGAAAGTTACTTTTTACAAAGGCGACATTTTAGATCGGGATAGATTAAATGAGGTTTTTGAAAAGGAATCTCTGGACAGTTGTATTCATTTTGCAGGATTAAAAGCAGTAGGAGAGTCCGTGCAGAAACCGTGGGAATATTATAACAACAATATTACAGGAACGTTGACATTGGTGGATGTGATGCGGCAGCATAACTGCAAAAACATTATCTTTTCTTCTTCAGCAACGGTATATGGAGATCCGGCACAGATTCCGATTACTGAGGAGTGCCCGAAGGGACAGTGTACGAACCCATATGGCTGGACAAAATCTATGTTGGAACAGATTTTAACGGATATGCAGAAAGCAGATCCGGAATGGAATGTGATTCTGCTTCGTTACTTTAACCCGATTGGCGCGCATCCGTCAGGGCTTATGGGCGAAAATCCAAACGGCATACCAAACAATCTGATGCCTTATATTACTCAGGTTGCAGTCGGAAAATTAAAAGAACTCGGCGTGTTTGGCAACGATTATGATACACCGGATGGCACTGGGGTTCGCGATTATATCCATGTGGTTGACTTAGCAGCCGGGCATGTAAAGGCATTAAAAAAGATTGAAGAAAAGGCGGGACTTTGCATTTATAACCTGGGAACCGGACATGGATATTCTGTTCTTGATATTGTAAAGAACTTCGAGGAAGCAAATGATATTAAAATACCGTATGTCATCAAACCGAGAAGAGCGGGGGATGTTGCAACCTGTTATTCTGATGCGACCAAAGCAAAGAAGGAACTCGGATGGGAAGCGAAATACGGTATCCGTGAGATGTGTGCAGATTCCTGGAGATGGCAGAAGAACAATCCGAACGGATATGATGAATAAACATATTATATAGTATAGAAAGAATTCCCCGGTGCTGACCGGGGAATTTTATTGAAAAAAATCTATTGACAATTGAGATTGATTGTATTAGTATTCATAGTAATTTAGTATGAATACATGGAAAACAAAAGGGAAGCAGATTCCCATTTTTTATGCCTAAAAAATAAGAAAGGAAGTAATGGTGTGGATATAGATTTTATTACTCAGTATGCGCCGATGTATGTGGAAGCGGCGAAGCTTACGCTGCGTCTGGGGGCGATAGGCATATTGCTTTCACTTATTGTCGGATTGCTTGGTGCGTTGGTTCAATATTATAAGATTCCGGTGTTACGCAGAATTATTGCAGTGTACATAGAGCTTTCCCGAAATACGCCGCTTCTTGTTCAGCTTTTTTTGCTGTATTTTGGATTGCCGAAAATGGGGATTGTCTGGACTTCGGAAACCTGTGCCATAGTTGGACTGACTTTCCTTGGTGGCAGTTATATGGCGGAAGCATTCCGCAGTGGCCTTGAATCGGTGGATAAAATACAGTTTGAATCGGGGCTTAGTATCGGTTTAAACCACAGTCAGGTCATGCGGTATATTATTTTCCCGCAGGCATTGTCCACTTCCGTTCCGGCGCTTTGCGCAAATGTCATTTTTTTGATTAAAGAAACATCGGTGTTTAGCGTAGTGGCGTTGGCGGATCTAATGTATGTTGCAAAGGACTTGATTGGTCTTTACTATAAGACAGAGGAAGCGTTGCTTATGCTGGTGGTGGCATATCTGATTATTCTGCTGCCGATTTCTATTATAGCATCACTACTGGAGAGGAGGCTTCGTTATGCAGGATTTGGGAATTAGAGTCCTTTTTATGGGAAACAATTTCATGCGGCTGCTTGGGGGCTTATGGGTTACGATACAGCTTTCTCTGATTTCGATTTTGTTATCGGTTATTTTTGGAATTTTGCTTGGAATTGTCATGACACTGAAAAATCCCGTGACAAAATGCATTACCCGGATTTATCTGGAATTTATCCGTATTATGCCTCAGCTTGTTCTTTTGTTTTTGGTATATTTTGGAGCAACGAAGGCGTTTGGCATTAATCTTTCCGGCGAAACCTCGGCAGTTATCGTGTTTACGCTTTGGGGAACGGCGGAGATGGGGGATTTAGTACGGGGAGCCTTGATTTCTATTCCGAAGCATCAGTATGAAAGCGGAGCTGCCCTTGGAATGGAAAATGCACAGATTTACCGTTATATCATTATTCCGCAGACTTTGCGGCGGTTAATTCCGCTGTCGATTAATCTTGCGACCAGAATGATCAAAACTACGTCATTGATTGTCATGATTGGTGTAGTAGAGGTCTTAAAAGTCGGACAGCAGATTATTGAAGCGAACCGTTATACGGTGCCGGATTCAGCGCTTTGGATTTACGTGACAATCTTTTTTTTGTATTTTCTGGTGTGCTGGCCGTTTTCTGTGCTGGCGGGAAAGCTGGAGAAAAAATGGAAGAATTGAGGTAGAAAGCTATGAAAGAGACGGAAAAATTATTGGAAATACGACATTTACATAAAGATTACGGAGAGGGAACGATTTTAGAAGACGTGTCTTTGGATATTCACAAGGGGGAAGTTGTTGTATTGATTGGACCTTCCGGCTGTGGGAAAAGTACGTTTTTGCGTTGTATCAATGGGCTGGAACCAATTCAGTCTGGTGAAATATTTCTGGATGGTGAAAACATTATTGCAAATAAAACGAAATGGAGTGAAGTGCGCCAGAAAATAGGCATGGTATTTCAAAGCTATGACCTGTTTCCGCATATGACAGTTTTGGATAATATCCTGCTTGGACCAACGAAGGTGCAGAGACGGGACAAAAAGGAAGCGACGGCAGAAGCGGAAAAATTGTTGGAACGTGTAGGTCTGCTTGATCGTAAGGATGCATATCCGAGACAGCTTTCCGGTGGACAGAAGCAAAGAGTTGCGATTGTGCGTGCATTGATCATGAAACCGGAAATTATGCTTTTTGATGAAGTAACGGCGGCGTTGGATCCGGAAATGGTTCGGGAAGTGTTAGATGTTATGCTGGAGCTTGCAAAGAGTGGATCTACCATGATGATTGTGACGCACGAAATGCAGTTCGCCCGTGCTGTGGCGGATAAAATTGTTTTTTTAGATGGTGGCGAGATTGTAGAAACAGGTGCCCCAGAAGATTTTTTTAATAGCCCAAAGACCGAACGTGCGAGTCGGTTTTTGCATACATTTACATTTGACCAAGTCAAATAAAAGGAGGATTTCAGATGAAAAAATTAGTTTCTTTATTGTTGACGGCAGCTCTTGCCGTGTCACTTTTGGCGGGTTGTGGATCTTCTTCCGAGAGCGCGGATACCGCAAAGACAGAGGAGACTACCGAGACAGGTAGTGCGTCCGTATATCGTACACTGGATGAAATCAAAGAGAGTGGAAAGATTACCATTGGTGTATTCAGTGACAAGAACCCGTTTGGTTATGTGGATGAAAATGGCGAGTATCAGGGATATGATGTTTATTTTGCAGATCGTCTTGCCAAGGATCTCGGTGTGGAGGTAGAGTATGTTTCTACAGAGCCAGCAAGCCGTGTCGAGTATTTGAAAACAGGGAAGGTGGATGTGATTCTTGCCAACTTTACTGTTACAGATGAGCGGGCGGAGTCTGTGGATTTCTGTCTTCCTTATATGAAAGTTGCACTCGGAGTAGTATCACCGGATAGTGCATTGATAACTGCGCCGGAAGATTTGAATGGCAAGACATTGATTGTTGCCAAGGGAACCACGGCAGAAGCATATTTTTCTGAGAATTACCCGGATGTAAATCTGCTTAAATTTGACCAGTATGCAGACGCTTACAATGCATTGTTGGATGGCAGAGGAGATGCACTTTCTACGGATAATACAGAGGTTCTTGCCTGGGCACTTCAGAATGAGGGATATTCTGTAGGAATTGAGTCTTTAGGAAATCAGGACACCATTGCCCCAGCAGTTGCAAAAGGAAACCAGACATTGTTGGATTGGATTAACGATGAAATTGTTTCTCTGGCAGATGAGCAGTTCTTCCATGCAGATTATAAAGAAACCTTAGAGCCGGTTTACGGGACAGAGGTTGATATCGATAGTCTGGTCGTAGAGGGCGGCAAGATTGAATAACAATAATTTGAAATAAGAAAATAGTAGAAAAAAGGCTCTCGGATATGAAAGGTATCCGAGAGTTTTTTTGCATCAGGCAGAAGAAAAGAAATGTTTTGTTTTATGCGCAAAAAAATAAGTCGAAAAAAGTAAAAAAAGCATTGACAGAAGAAAGCATGCGTGCTATTATTTATAAGCTGTCCGACAGAGATTGTATCGGATAGACGAACAATTAAATATACTGCGCGACAAAAAGGATGAAAATAAGAAAAAGTTAGATAAAGACAAAAAACTTTTGAAAAAAGTTCTTGACACAGCAAACTGCTCGTGGTATTATATACAAGCTGTCGCTGAAATAAGAGCGCAGTAAGAACCTTGAAAACTGAACAGTGAAATAACCTTGAAAGATTCATAAGAGAATAAT
>CAMBKU010000071.1 GCA_945868305.1 uncultured Lachnospiraceae bacterium
GAAAGCTCCAGTCTCCTTTTTGAATATTTTTATATTGTCTACGCATAATATTTTTGAGGTGATATTATGGCATCCTATGTGTCCCCGGCTCTCCGGGATAAATTTGAAACACTTTCCATTGACCTAAAAAATGTAATTCTGGAACGGAATGTGCAACTGTATACAATACATGATCTAATTGCTGTATTGGAAGAAATTGTGAATGAAGCAGAGGGTAAGTAAAGAACTGCAATTTTTATACTATATCCGTTCAGACCGATGGCAATAATTGAGCTTTTGCCAATACTTCCATCTGTTGTAAGTGTGAGCCACGCAAAATTATAAAAAATCTAACTACTGCGGTGGATTACACTGAGAGCATGGTGTATAGCCACGATTCTTTGCCTCGGATAACGGAATTTCAATATCACTGTCTTTCAGATACCTACAACCCGCAGCGTGATATTTTTCTCCTGTATTTGTAATATGTACCGTTTCTGTTGCCACATCTGCTGCATCATCCAGACTGCTTCCAGAAACTTCACCGGACTGCCAGGTTTCCGATGATGAGCAGTTCCAGCTAATA
Organism: uncultured Lachnospiraceae bacterium; assembly: GCA_945868305.1. GTDB lineage: Bacteria > Bacillota > Clostridia > Lachnospirales > Lachnospiraceae > Roseburia_D. The sequence continues at coordinate 566 of CAMBKU010000071.1, forward strand.
GTATTTCCATCCGATGTGGCAACAATCGTCCCCTGCTCATCGGTACGGAATACCTGAATACCCTTTGCCCTTAATTTATTTAAAGTCTCTGCATCCGGATGTCCGTATTTATTGCCTTCACCAACGCTGATTACCGCATATTGGGGTGCTACTGATTCAAGCAGCGCATCGCTTGTAGATGTTTTACTGCCATGATGTCCGGCTTTATAGACATTTGCTGAAATATCAATTCCCGTTGCAAGAATAGTTTCTTCTTCTGTTTCCTCTGCGTCTCCTTCAAAATAGAACCGGTTTTCTCCATGCTGCAATACGATTGCGATAGAGTTTCCATTTGAATCCATTCCCAGTTCTGTCGGACCGATAATCGTAAAACAAGCGTCTCCCAACACATAGGTATCTCCTACGTTTGGCACTGTTTTGGTATATCCACGGTAATTTATTGCATCTACTACATCACGATACGTATTTGTATCTTTTTCCTCATCCGTCAAAAAGATTGTACCGCAGTCAAATTTCGTAATAACAACATCCAGACCTCCAATGTGATCAGCATCCGGGTGTGTCCCGATTACATAATCCAGAAAAGTAATGTTTTGGCTCATCAAATAAGACTGCACCGCTGTACCTTTGTCATTATTTCCTGCATCAATAAGCATTGCATGTCCATCACAGACCAATAATGTCGCATCGCCCTGTCCCACATCAATATAGTGAACCTGAAGTGTCGATGCCATGCTGGAATCTAAAGACGAATCCTGCTCTACAGTCGTTACCTGCTCTGATGTCATTTCCTGTTCTGGCTGTGTCACGGAACCGCAGGACGTAAATATAAGCAAAAAAAGCATGAAAAATAAAGCGATATGTCTATGTTTTAATTTATGTTTCATAATTTTCTCTCCCTCTTTTACACCAACATTTGCTTATCAAAGAAAAAGCCCGCCTTTTGGGCGGGTAGATAGATTAATATTTATTACATTTCGCAAAGCAGATAGCGGGAATCGAACCCGTCTCTCCAGCTTGGGAAGCTAGCATTCTACCGATGAACTATATCTGCATATATTTTATTATAACATTTATGAGAAAAAAAGCAACGCCAATTTCTCATAAATGTTGCAATAAAACTTCTATTTTTGTTCTTCAAAATCACACAGGGAATCGCCGCTTTCCGAGCGGAATGTATACGCTCTGTTTTCACAACCTAATTCAATAGAAAAGCTGCCTTCCATATCAAGAAAAGAATGCATATGAGCAATATCAAACAGCATATCTACCGTATCATCGACAAACGCTTTTGCATCTTCTTCGCTACTGCAAACAGCTTCATTGATTTCTTCCTCTGCATACAAACGCAATACAAAGTCTTCCATGTCACATTCATCGGTAATCTTTGCCCGGTTCAAATAACTGTTTGTATGGTTTTTTATGATTTCATTCACAAAAGAAGTACAGGATTGAATGCGAGACTGCGAAATATCTTCCGCTTCTAAATAAATTTTATAACTGATTTTCAATGACGACATCGTTTTCTCCTCTTTTCATATGTAAAAAATATTATAGCGGTCTTTCTTTTGGATTACAAGCCAAAAGTGTTTTTATTTTCTGCATGGAACGCTCCGCTTCTCCCGGTTTCGTGCAGAGTACACGGACTGCCACGAAAGCTGCTTCCTCACTTACGGTATGCTCCATAAAAAAATCCCTCTCGTTTTGCGTTTCTGTCCCTTTCCGAATGCTTTCCACTGCATCATTTAGTATTCGGAATAATTCCATTAATTCAGAAAATCCAGAAATCTGATTCAATACACACTTCCCGTTTTTTTCCATTTCTCTTTCACAGGTAGCGATTACCTGCATACACAGTTTCAATTCTCCGGTAATGTCCGAAGCCTCCATTAAAACATCCGGCCGCTTCTCCAGTTTTTGCAGGAAATAGGATTTAGCTCCGACAATATCCTTTTTTGCAAAATAGACGGAAAGCCGCTCTTTCATTTCTCTTGTCTCTGCTTTTTCTCCAATCATGCCAACCTGACATTCATAGACAGAAAGTTTATTCGTTCGAACCCAGACAAGTAGCAGGATTTCCGATATAAAACCAAACACCCGCTTATGATAATCATCATATGAATCAATATCAACTTTCTTTTGCACTTCAAAAAATATTGAAAAGAGCCAGGAAGCATATGCATCAAAAATTTTTTTGCTGCATACCATGATATTTCCGAAGTAAGTTTCCTCTCCATGCACCAGTCTTTCAAAAGTGGGGTAATACTCAGGATATAATTCCCGGATAACCTCTCCTGTGGCATCCAGATTTTCAATGTGATGTGTTGCACGGTACCCTTCATAATAAGGATAGCGCAGTTTCACACGTTTTGTCGTGATTACATCCACTTTTTGCAGGATTTGCACTAATTCCTGTCTGGTAAAAACCTTTCCTTTCTCATTAATCAGATATCTGCGATAATGGCAAACGCCCACATAATCCAAATCTTTCACATTTTTCCATATCCAGTAAATTCCGGTAAGTTCACTATAATAGCAATTCTGCTCTGAAATGTTATCGCCAGTATCATCTCCGAGATATCCCAAATCCTCGTGTACGGCATGCCCAACTTGCAACGGTATATACATACTGTCATCCGGCACATCAAATTTCTTGTGCGTCATTGTATAAATCCGAATCGCCATAGTCCCTCCATTCTGTTTTGCGGTATTCCGGTTCCATTTTATTTCCCACGCTGTACCTTATAGATATAATATCCGTTTTCATTGTATATTTGAATTGCATTTTCACATTCGTCAAACTCCGACTCATCTGAAGATAAGATATAAGATATATTTAATTTTTCCAAATCTGCATAATTCAATCTTAATAGAAGCGTATCTACATAAGTAAGCGTTAACTTTGTCGGCCTGTTATCCACTGTAACTTTCACGTTTGCATACCGATTGAAATTTCTCGGCGTTACTCCTGCCTCTCCTTTTAATAATTCCCAGAATTTCAGATTTGGCATGTAGTTATTTCCATTTAATGTTTTTGCACCGCAGGCCACAAGGAATCCCGGATAAGGCGATGTTGAAATCCAGACCGCATCCGGCTCGTCTGCAACAATTTTTTGTATTTCCTGCACAATCGGCTTAGAATAAATCGCATCCAACCCTTTCATTAACGGATTTACCCGAACTCCCGCAGCAACGGAAACAACAATCAGACCTCCACACGCCACATTCAGCCATACTCTCTTTTTGACTTTTACCAGAATGACTATTCCATATAGTATATTTACAATACCTGCCACAAAGAGGTATACTCCGCTATTATAATCCGGATAATATTTTTGCACCTCGTATATCGCCAGACCTGTTCCAAGTATGGCACATAAAATCCCCATCCACAAAGGCATCTTCCTTGGAAATTCTTCCTCCTGCAAAAGATATATAAGAAAGAATATCTGTATGTATGCCAACACGGCAACCGCTCTAAGCTCGGTACAGGAAGAAAGCAATGTTAATTTACAAAATATCTTTGGCAGTCCAACGGAACAATACAAAGTCAAAATCCCAGAATAAACAAGAAGGGCAATCTTTAAAAAGTCCTTTTTTTTGTTTTTTATCACCCCATACAATACGCCAATCAATGCCAACGGAAAGAAATTTAAAAACACACTGTTTTCGCATTCATTGATTCCACCATATATCGGATACTTAATTTCCTGAATGTAGGAAAACAATCTGTAAAGCGCCATTCCACCGCATGATATCCTTTTTCCCGGATAGACCGTATCTGAAATTGCCTCAATATAATCCGTAATATCATACAGGTAGGCTGCAATCAGGGAACATGAAAATACAACGGAAAAGGCAAGCATTAGCCAATCCTGTTTTTTAAATTGTCTTCTTTCATTCTTGCTTTGCATCCACATCCAGACAAACATAATTAAAATGAAATATCCCATTGGAACCTGCAAAGCCGGATATAGAATGATTACATACCGGGCTGCCGCTATTGCTGTTGTCACCGCAAAAAATAATCTTTTCCACCACCGGTCTGAGTGGAAAAAGTACCAGACACACACCAAAAACATACTTGTAGTCCAGATAACAGTAGAAAAAGACCACCACTGAAAAAAAGCAGAAAAAACGATAAGACATGTGCCAGTTAAGGATAAAAGTTTTTTCCTTTTTGTGAGAATCAGCATCAATTCAAAAGTACACATAAATGCGGTAAAAAGCGCAAAATTCCACTGAAAGCTGATTCCATATTCATTTCCGAGAAAATAGTACAGCCATCTTTCCGGCAATGCCAGTGCCGCATACGATTTATGCAATCCGGTTGCCGCAAGATTCGGGGTACTCGTCGCCATAATAATTTCGTTATATTTCGCGAAATCATTATATTTCGCAGATAAAATACGCGGTGTTTCATGGCACCATTCATCACTTCGCATAGGCCTTGATTCCCCAAATACAGGGTACATGTATTCACTGCCTTCTCCCACCTGAACTGTATTTGCATATACGCCTATGGAAGAAAAATGATACTGATTTACAACCATATATAACAACAGAATACACGCAATTCCCCAACGCCATTTAAAAATCTTTTCATACATTGTCTTTACTGGAAAAATCAGATGCAGCAATATAAAAAAGATTACGAAGAAAATTATTCGAAACCGATCACCATGTATTCCTTTTAACGGAGCAAACAGATCATTGCTTAAAATTGTATATGCAAACTGAAAAGAAGCGTCCGGCTGTTCTCCTTCGATATCAACCCTGAGCGACCATACATTCTGGCCAATCATAGCTTCTGCCATCGTTTCACCCTGATTAATCTGCACAATCTTTTTATTGTTTATTGTAAATGCTCCATCATTTTCTACATAATAAACTGTCACCTGAAAATCTTCTTCGGCCGGTTTGGCAAGGTATATTGCCGCCTTATCCACATATCTGTCTATGGCACGGCATACAAGCTGAGGTGATTTTCCTGTAACACGGTAATCTCCATTTTCAATCGTATAGTCCTGCACCGCAAACTGATTCGCATAATAAACGCTGTCACGCACATGGATTTTTCCGATATGTGACACGATCAGCCATGCTATAATAAATGCAAGCATCCCTGCACGCATGCATTTAACAATCAGTTTCTTTTTATCTTTCATGTATTCCATCTCTTTCTTCTGTCAATACTTTTTCTATTGTAACACAAAAAACCTACAGAGAAAGAATTTTTGCGCAAAAAACAGACTTTTTAAGAATCTCTTCTCAAAAAGCCTGTTTCTTCTATTTAAGATTTCTCTATCAGAACATTTTTATGCCGTTCCGCTCTCCTTTTTAAAGACACTCTTTGCGAGGAAAAGTACCAGGCACGCTGCTGCTGCCACAAGTCCAATCGGATATGCAATCTTTGTTCCGAGGTTCAAACATTCCGGAGCATAGAAGAAATATGTAATTGAAACTGCGGTCATAAAAGTAGCAGGTATCGCAGTAACCCAAAATACTTTCTTATTCTTATACAGATACATGGATGCTGCCCACAGAGCAATCATTGCGAGTGTCTGGTTAGACCAGCTAAAGTATCTCCATACTACCTGATAATCCAACTGACTGATCAAAGCGCCTGCTAACAGTAACGGTACACAGATGACAAGACGTTTACTGTAAGATTTCTGTTCGATATGGAACCAGTCAGCGATAACAAGTCTTGCAGATCTGAAGGATGTATCACCGGATGTAATCGGGCAAGCAATAACACCGATCATTGCAAGGACAACGCCAACACCACCCATAGTCTTTGTACATACATCATAAACTGTTCCTGCCTGACCTGCATCGGTAAGCATCTGAGTAAGACCTGTGGTAAGGCCACCAGTTCTCTCATAAACTGCACAGCCTGCTGCTGCCCAGATTAATGCGATAACACCTTCGCTTACCATTGCGCCATAGAATACGGTATGTGCCTGTTTTTCTGATTTACAGCAACGAGCCATAAGTGGTGACTGGGTTGCATGGAAACCGGAAATTGCTCCGCAGGCAACACTGACAAACATTACCGGCCAGATTGGTGTCTGATTCGGGTGCAGGTTCTGCAATGTAATCTCAGGGATAGAGTAGCCATGAGTAAAAATACCAATGCCTACACCGATTGCCATAATAATTAAGCAGATACCGAAAAGCGGATAAATCTTACCAATAATCTTATCAATCGGTACAAACGTTGCGATAAAGTAATAAATCAATACGACTGCCAGCCAGAAATATGCATTGGTCAAAAGACCAGAGCCTCCGTTCTTTCCAATCAGCATGGAAATTAAGGATGCAGGGCCTACGGCAAATACCGTACCTACCATAACAAGCAAAATCACACTGAATACACGCATTACCTGTTTCATAAAGTTTCCAAGGTATTGACCAGTCAACTCTGAAACAGAAGTTCCGTCATGACGCATACTCATGAATCCAATACTGAAATCATGTACTGCTCCGGCTAAAATTGTTCCAAGTGTAATCCACAGGAAAACTGCAGGTCCCCACTGTGCGCCGGCTAATGCGCCATAGATTGGTCCAAGTCCAGCAATATTTAAAAGCTGAACCAAAAACAGTTTCCACTTTGGCATAACTACGAAATCGACTCCATCATTGATACGTACTGCCGGGGTTTCTCTGTCATCCGGACCATAAATTTTTTCGATTACTTTACCATACGTAAAATAACCAATAATTAAAACTGCTAGACAAACAAAAAAACTTACCATAACAAAACGCCTCCTCACGTCTTTTCTTTGATGTATAGTTATATTATACAACAATTTTCGTTTTTGTAGCATGTTTTTGTATATGTCGTATATCTTTATGTATAAACGGTCGTTTTTTGTGTATAATCTGCTTTGCTTTTTATGTTTTTTGCAATATTTATTTACAATTCCAACAATTGTTTTAAGTGTTTCATCTGACTGCGACTGACGGGAAGTAACTCATCCGGGTAATATTTCAGTCTCAGTGCATAACCGTTACTGAATGCCGGAACCAGTTCCTCCATATAATTTAAATTCACCAGATAGCTTTTGTGGATACGGAAAAAATTCTTCTTTTCCAGACGTTCACTCAACGCCGTCATTGTATAATTTTCCGAATACGTTTCATCTGCCGTATGAATCAATGAATTTCTTTGATTGTACTCAATATAGATGATATCCTGATAATCCAGAAGGCGGATCTTATCTCCTGCATTGACTGCCAGTTTATCAAGTTCTTCGTATTTCTCAGTTTCCTTTTCCTCTGCAAAATATCCCTGTTCTCTCAAACGATTTACGGTTTTTCTGATACGCTCCATATCATAGGGTTTCAAAATATAGTCCACTACTCCAAGCTCAAAGGCCTTTGCCGCGTATTCCTGATATGCCGTCACAAAAACAATAGCTGCCGCCGGCTGATGCTCCCGTATTGCAGAGGCAAGTACCGTTCCGTTTACCTCACCAAGATTGATGTCTAAGAAAATCACCTGAAACATATTATTTTTCACCAGTTCGTCTGCACTTTTTACGCTGTCTGCCTCAAAAAATTCTGCCTCCGGTAAAATCTGCGATAATAAATACCTCAGTTCACTTCTTGCCGGTCTTTCATCATCTACAATCGCTATTTTCATCATTTTTCCTTCCTCATCTGTATTTATTCAGTTCATAATCCCGCAAAAAATTCATGGTAACGCTGGTTCCGTTTTTTCCTGTTTTAATAAACAGACCGTTTTTTTCTCCGTATATGCTCCGCATTCTGGAATCCACATTCTGCAAACCATATTTTCCGTTTTTGCATTTCAACTTGAAATCCTTCATTGCCTGTTCGCTTAAACCCGGTCCATTATCCGTTACCGTGACGGAGTATCGGTCTTCATACTGCATCCCGGTTATCGTCACAACTCCGTGCTCCTGCTTCATGGCACCATGTTTGACTGCATTTTCCACGATAGGCTGTAAAATCAGTGTCGGAACTAATACTTCCCCCGCACCGCCTTCCTGCCCAGACGAAATATCAATATTGATTGTTACTGTCAAGCGCTCCTCAAACCGTGCTTGCTCCAATTCCAGATATGCCTTTACATGCTCCACTTCTTTTTGCAACGGAATCATATATGCTTCCGTTGCCTCTAAGGTATTTCGGAAATACACACTTAATGCCAGCAAAAGTTCTCTCGCCCGCTCCGGCTTTTCCCTACAGAAAAAAGAAATCGTATTCAGGGAATTAAACAGAAAATGCGGATTGATCTGAGACTGAAGCGCCTGATATTCCGCACGCTGCCTCAATTTTTTCTGTTTTTCCACCTGCGCAAGTTCAAAATTCGTAGAGAAGAACTTGGCAAGCCCCTTCACAAAATCCATCTCCGCCTGAATAGACAACACCTGTCTTGACAAAAAGATTACAAGATAAGCCCATACGTTCTCTCCCTGCGTGAGTGGAGCGCCAAAAGCGATATAGCGTTTCAAATATCTGTAGTTGGCGTCCTTTTTATCTACAACACGGCTGAATCCTGCCCCGCCATTTAAAAGCCTTATCTCCTCCAAAAGCGCCTTCGGAATCACAAACTTTGTATCATTTAAAGCTGTCTCCCCATCCGTTTCTAAAAAAAGCACTCCTCTGCAGTTTGAATATTTCTGGATAATGGCAGCCATCGCATTATAGTCTTCCCGTACTTTGGCAGATTTCTGGATATAAGGTATACACTCCTCTGCAATAGTCAGCGCCAGACGGATTTTATTCGCTGCCAGAAGGTCCTGGCTGGTAAATACTTCATCAAAAACACTAAAAAATAAAATCATACCCAGGGAATTTACTGCAATCATGGGAACGGCAATCACCTTTACGAGTGCGAGTGCATCCGAAAATGGTTTTGCAATCAAAAGAATAAATATCATTTGAAAACATTCCGCAAAAGCTGTAATAAGAAATAAGGACAATGGATTCTGTTTTCGGTTACGCCGTTTAAATATCAGCCACATAACAGATCCAAGTGCTCCTTCAAACAGCGTTGACACCGTACAGGCAAGTGAAGTAAAGCCTGCTGGATCATAAAAAAAACGATGAACTGCCCCGATAGCTGCTGCCCCCATACCGACCAGCGGCCCGCCTAAAAGTCCCGCCGCCAGTGCCCCTAAAACTCTGGTATTTTGAATTGCCCCATTTACTTTCACACCTGTGCAGGTAGAAAAAATGCAAAAACAGCCAAAAATCAATGCCAAAGTCAGCTGGTCCATGGTCTGATATGTATGCTCCTCAGACAATACCTGCTTTACAAATGTCATTTTTGTCAGCAGCGTTGCAATCAACACCAACAGACTGATATTGATTACCAGGCTGGAATATAAACTATACACAAACACTCCCCCTACCGTTTTCAAACGAATTATCTGTTTCTTTCAAACAGCTTCTCTGGTATAATAATTATGTATATTTTATCATTTTCGACAAAAAAGGACAACGCCATGTTAGAAAAGAACAATTTTGAAAATATTCGTTTTAACAACGATTACCATATCAATCTTACTTCAACCTGTCTCCCGGAAACCTTCCCGGAGCACTGGCACAATTACGCGGAAATGATCATCTCCCTGCAGGAGGGAATCCGCTACAGCATCAACAATACTGTATTTACCTTAAATACACATGATATTTTACTGATTCATCCGGGGGAACTGCATTCTCTGATATATAATCCGCCGGGAACGCCATCCTATCTTCTGATTCAGTTTGATTATTCTTTGATTTTATATATGACAGAATTTAAAAAGCATCAATACTGGCTGCAAAAATTCCGTTATTTCCCAAATGGAGAAAATCAGACACTTACAGATACGATTTTAAGATGTGCAGATGAAATGTTTTCGGCAGACCACTCTGACCTTCCTTTCAAAGATACCCGCATCTGCTGCAAATTGTATGAAATGTTTATTGCAATTGGAGAATATGTTATTTCCGAACCATTTATTCGTTTTTTAGACAGCAGTTCTCACTCAGCAGCGAAAACTGCGGCGGCAAAAGGAACTCATCAATCGGAGACCATCCAGAAAATGATTGATGTCTGCTCCTATCTCTCACAGAACTGTACGGAGAATATTTCCCTGGATGATGCTGCCAATTACACTGGATTCAGCCGTTACCATTTTTCCCGTCTGTTCAAGGAGTTTACCGGCCTTTCCTATGTGGAATTTATTACAAAAGAACGGTTGAACCGTGCCTGCGAGCTTCTTGCCAATGACACACTCTCCGTCACAGATGTGGCGTTAATGTCCGGCTTTGCCAGCATTTCCACGTTCAACCGTTGCTTTTTAAAATACAGAAAAGATACACCGAGCTCCTTTCGTGCAAAATATTTACAAACAAAATAGTAGTCTAAGCACTGACATGCTGTCCGAGATGTTCTACGACTCCTTTGTTCTTCCACTTTCCTTGCAGATACCGGAGCAGACTAATCAAACCTGTGATAAGCCAGGTCAGTGCTGTTGCAAGCCAGACACCCCATACTCCGATACTTCCTATCAGTGTAAGCGGCTTTGCCAGCCCAATTCTTCCGCACATTTCTATCAGACCGTTGATTAACGAATATACCGCATCCCCGGCACCGTTTAAGAGCCCTCTGGTAATGTAAATCATTCCAAGCGGGAAATAGAACCAGCTTGTAATCCGAAGCGCCTGCGTACCAAGTGCAATTACTTCCGTCTCCGTATCATTCACAAAAAGCTGCACAATCTCATGCCCAAAGAACTGCGCCATCGGCAACATGAGCAGCGTAAATGCTCCCATAATCAGATAACTCTTGCGATATCCTTCCTTCACCCTTTCGATTTTCCCTGCACCCATGTTCTGTCCCGCATAAGTGGACATTGCCGTACCAAGAGAACCATAAGGTTGCTGTACAAGCTGCTCCACACGGCTGGTCACGGTAAATGCAGCTACTACCGTAGAGCCAAAGGTATTTACAACACTTTGTAACGCGATACAGGAAACTGCAATCATGGCATTCTGGATTGCCACCGGAAATCCCAGTTTTGAGCATTTTTTGATAATGGAAAAATCCACTTTCAAGTAACGTTTTGGCATCTTAAAATAAGGATTCTTGCACATTGCCCATATAAGACAGCCGATACCGGAGATTCCTTCGGATAGAACCGTTGCGAAAGCTGCACCAAAAACGCCCCAATGAAAAATAAGGATAAACGCCAGATCCAGTGCAATATTAAGGAAACTGGATATTACCAGAAAAACAAGCGGCGTTTTAGAGTCTCCCAATGCTCTTAATATAGAAGAAACTCCATTATAAATGGCAACCGTGAAAATTCCGCAGCAAATAACCTTCATATATAAGACTGCATCTGCCAATATATTTTCAGGCGTATGAAGGGCAATCAGAAATGGTTTTGCAAAACCAAATCCTACCACAAACATCACCGCAGAAGAAGCCAAAAGCAGATACATGGAATTTGCAATCGCACATCTTACATAGTCCTCATCCTTTGCTCCAAAATACTGGGAGATAACGATACCAACTCCCGCCGCCATTCCAAAGCATAAAGAAAAAATGAGGAAATTTACAGAACCGGTCGCTCCGACTGCCGCCAAGGCATCCGCACCGACAAACTGTCCCACTATGATAGAATCCACGATATTATAAAGCTGCTGAAATAAATTGCCTATCAGCATCGGCATCGTAAACGAAAGCAGTAGCTTTGTCGGACTACCCTTCGTCATGTCATTTACATAATTCTTCATTGCTATCACCTCATCTTTAAAGTTTTCCTTCAAAATCTTTATGTATGATAGCAAATTCTTTTCCGGGCTACTACTCAAAATATGCAGTTTTTCTACTCACTTTTTGCGATTTTCTAATCGACTAAATGTGCCTTTACAAGCGGCCTTCGAATCTGCGGTCCAATGACCAGAGCAATGACCATTTTTATCATATCTTCAACGATAAAAGGGATAACTCCCACTGCCAGTGCTGCCTGAAAACTCATGTTTCCCTGAAATGCCAGCCATGCCGTTCCAAGTAAATAACATACCCAGGTACCCACAATCATTGCAATCAGGCAAAGATACCATTTATTCATAAATTTGTCGATTACGATACCTGCAATCACTGCCATCGGAATAAATCCAATAAGATAACCACCGGTAGGTCCAAACAGCTTCTGCGGTCCACCCGTGAAACCGGAAAATACCGGAACACCAACAAGGCCAATCAATAAATAGATCAGATAACTGATAGTCCCTTTTTTCATTCCAAGTACATAAAGCGCAACATAAATTGCCAGATTCGTCAAAGAAATTGGAACCGGGCCGATTGGAATCGAAAAAGGCGCCAAAATACAAATAACCGCCGTCATAACACCGATGACAGCAATCTGTGAAATGCTTAATTTTCTTTCTGTTTCCATAAGTTTCTCCTCTCATGTAAAAAGATTTTTAGGCGTTTGCAAA
>CAMBKU010000072.1 GCA_945868305.1 uncultured Lachnospiraceae bacterium
TAGAGTGCTAAAATAATACTGTTATGAGAATAGTCTAACAAAAGAAGAAATGGAGTAAGAGAGATTGGAACAACCGAGGCTGTTACGTCAGCAACGGGAATCACTTATCATCCGGAAATAAAGGGAAAATGCCAGATGCCGTATACCGGTGAAGGTGGAGGATATCTGATTGGTGTAGAATCCTATAACAATAATGATTATTCCTATGAAATGTTAATTCTTGACTGTACTTTGCTGGCAGAAGGAAAAGACGCATGGACCTATACGACCGGAAAGTGCAAATCCACGGAAAATGCATTCTGGACCATATGGCAGCCGGAGTATGGATATTATTGGACATTATTCCGTGTCTATGATGCAGCAGGAAATTTAATTGATGAGGATTGCTATGGTTTTGAAAACACACAGGTGAGCCAGGCAAATGTGAAATCTATGATTGCAGATGTTGATTGCAAATCTGCCATCGAAGCAGATGTTACCTTAAATGGTACCGGAACCGGATCTCATGCAAAGCTTGTAATCTGTACAGCTACCAGCGCAGTTTCTTTCGGACTTCAGTATGATACATGTGCAGTTGCTCCTTATACGGGAAAAACTATGGTTATGATGGAGAATGTATTTTCAAATGCAGCTGGAGGACAGCAGTATACAAGACCTGGTGACGTAGAAGTTGCACTTGGACAGAAAGTTCATCTGATGGTTACCATCAATGAAGACGGCTCAGGAGCAGTTTATGTAAATAATCAGCAGGTGGGCACATACAGCAATCCGGGGCTTGCAGGTCAGCATTTATACTTAAGAGTAGAGGGCTCTGCGAGATTAAACGGAGATACCGTAGATGCAAAATTTGAGAATATCAAGTTGAAAAATGGTGAAGCTTATAATCCGGATCAGAAATGGCCGACGAATGACTTCACAACGTGTTCAACAATTCATTACACTTGTGCGGACCCAGCGGAAAGCTGGAAGAACATTACAATTTCTGGCGTTGTTTCAGGTCTTGCACCTGGTCAGGATTGGGATAGTGCATATGAGCAGGTATCAGGTATTGTACAGTTAAATTACTAAATATCGGATATTTTATTAAAAAGGCTTCTGTCAGACAGACAGAAGTCTTTTTTTATAGAAAAGATTTTAATACATTAACGTAGGTAAATGCGCATAAGATATGTGACAAAAATGTAAGGTACGAATATATAATTGTAAGTCAGAGAAATGGAAGAAAAAGGTAACTCTTTTTATAATTATTGTGTAGAAAAAGCAGATATAAAAGGAGAAATTATGGAAAGAGAAGTAAGAACAAAAAGAATTGTAGGCGGAATACTTGCCATGTTTTTTGCCGCTTTTTTTGCGGCAACTTTATTCTGGCATGGAGAAAGCAGCAAAAACTATGCAGATGTTTTGGTTCAAAAATACAAACCAGTCGGAGCAGCAATGGTATTTATCGAGGAAGACGGTACGGTCAGATTTCAAAATTATGGTTATGCAGATAAAGAAAATGAAATACCTGTGACAGAGGATACCAAATTTAAAATTGCATCTATTTCAAAAACATTTACGTCTTATGCGATTATGCAATTAGTAGACGAAGGCAGACTCGATTTGGATACGCCGGTAAACAAATATCTGACTTCATGGAAAATACCAGAAAGTAAATATGATGAGAATAAGGTGACGCTACGAACTTTGTTAAGTCATACCAGTGGATTATCAAAAAGTGATGAAGAAGGTTATACTAATCCACTTCCTACTGTGGCAGAAGCAATGGAACAAAGAGAGATACATTTAGTAAGAAAGCCGGGAGTACAATTTGAATACTCTGAATTTGTAGGGCATGGAATCTGTCAGCTTGTCATTGAAGATGTTACGGGAATAAAATTTGAAGATTACATGAAGCAATATGTGTTTGAACCTCTTGGAATGAAAGATACAGGCTATGAGAATGAGGGAGAAAATTTTGCAGTTCCATATGCCGGAAACGGCAAAGAAGTATCCATTACACCTATTGTAATGAATGGGGGAGGCGGCGTTACGACTACAGCAAAGGATATGTCTTTGTTTGTGAAAGAACTTATGCGTTATTACGAAGAAGGTTCAAAAGAAATGTTTCAGGTGCAAAAAAATACGGAGAGCCAGGGAGGAGTTTATGCACTTGGGATTATTCCAAGAAAGCTTTCCAATGGAAAAACAGTTTATGAACACAATGGAACCCTGACAGGGTGGAATGCGCAGATGGCCTTTGAACCGGAGTCACATAATGGAATGGTCGTTTTAACAAATTCAGACAAGGCATATTATATGACCTATGAAATGATGGAAAAATGGGGGGAACAGGAGATTGGAGAAAAGGTGGAAGACCTTCAGATCAAGGAACTACATAACATATTTTTTAAATTGATTCTGGCAGTTGGAATTTGTACGGCAGTATATGCATTTTTCTTTCTCCATAATATAAGAAAAGGAAAACTGCAAAAGCGGGACGATAAAAAATATATTGTGAGACTGATTCTATGTATGCTGCTAATAGGAATATATTACTTTTTTGCATATACGGCGATTCCTTTTTCAAAGATGTTTGGTATGGAGAATTATTACTTATTTACATTTTTCCCCAAAGAAAGAGGATGGCTGTATATTGAAATCCTGGTGTTATTTGGGCTATGGATATTAAAGGGAACTTATGTGAAAAAGAGAATGATTTAAAATTTTCGAGAAAGTTCATACAGAGTATTTGGAAAAATAGTAGTAAAAAGAAGCAGAAGCAGAATAGAATGTAACAAAGAGTTTTTGTCAGGAGTGAAATTCTATGAAGCTGCTGCTTTTTTTGTCGGATGCAATGATACCGCTTTTTATTTTTTATATTGTTGGAATGGGACTTTTTAATCGACAGAACATCTATGATCAGTTTATCAAGGGTGCAACGGACGGCTTTAAAACGGTTATCGGAATTATGCCGACACTAATCGGATTAATGGTTGCAGTAGGGATTTTGCGAGCTTCCGGTTTTCTTGATTTTTTGGCGGAACAGTTATCCTTTTTTACGGATAAGATACATTTTCCTTCCGAGCTTCTTCCGCTTGCTTTGATAAAAATGTTTTCTTCCTCAGCTGCAAATGGACTTACCATTGATATTTATAAAGAATATGGGGCGGATTCTTATCTTGGAAAGGTAGCATCCCTGATGATGAGTTCAACGGAAAATATTTTTTACACTATGTCTTTGTATTTTATGACAGCAAAAATAAAGAAGACCAGATATACACTGGCAGGAGCTTTGTTTGCAACGATAGCGGGGATTGCCGCATCCGTCTGGTTATCTGGAAAATTATAAAAAAACAAATAAAAAGATTTGAAACATCTGCTCATTGAAAAAAAAATTATTACATAGTATAATAAAAAATAAAAATTTTCGTAAATTTTCGCAAAAAGCATTAAAAAGTACCAAGGAGGAAGAACTATGAAACGTATGCATGTAGGATTGGCGGCGCTGGCTGCGGGCATGCTTTTGAGTGGGTGTGGGGAGAAAAAAGACGAACCGTCTGTATATTATTTGAACTTTAAACCGGAAGCAGCGGATGTATGGGAAGAAATTGCGGAAACCTATACGGCGGAAACTGGGGTGGAGGTAAAAATTCTGACGGCGGCAAGCGGAAATTATGAACAGACTTTAAAGGCGGAAATTGCAAAACGGGATGCTCCGACATTATTTCAGATCAATGGTCCGGTAGGATATGCGACCTGGAAAAATTATTGCAGGGATTTAAGCGATACGGAACTGTATTCCTGGCTTCTGGATAAGGATATGGCGGTAACAGACAAAGATGGTGTTTATGGAATACCTTATGTAGTAGAGGGCTACGGTATTATTTATAATGATGCCATTATGCAGAAATATTTTTCGCTGCCGTCAAAAGCAGTTACCTACTCCAGTATGGAGGAGGTAGATAATTTTGAAAAATTGAAAGCAGTCGTGGAAGATATGACGGCACACAAAGAGGAACTTGGCATTGAGGGCGTATTTGCATCTACATCCTTTGCGGCAGGCGAAGACTGGCGCTGGCAGACGCATCTTGCAAACCTTCCGGTATATTATGAATTCCAGGATAAGGGTATTTCGGATAGTGACACGCTGGATTTTTCTTATTCGGATAATTTTAGAAACATTTTTGATTTGTACATCAACAATTCCTGTACGGAGCGTACCGAGTTGGCCTCTAAGACGGTAGACGATTCTATGGAGGAATTTGCGCTTGGCAAGGCGGCTATGGTACAGAATGGAAACTGGGCATGGGGACAGATTTCTTCTGTTGATGGAAATAAGGTAGCCGAGGAAGATGTGAAGTTCATGCCGATTTATACCGGAGTGTCCGGTGAAGAAAATCAGGGACTCTGCACCGGAACAGAGAATTATATCTGTGTCAATTCCATGGCATCCGAAGAAGACCAGCAGGCATCCATTGATTTTATCGAATGGGTGTATAGCTCTGAGGAAGGGAAGAATTTTGTAACAAATGAATTGGGCTTCATTTCTCCGTTTAATACCTTTTCTGATGAGGAAAGCCCGGATGACCCGTTGGCAAAAGAGGTCATTGCAGATATGGGTGATGAGGGTTCTACTTCCGTAAGCTGGAATTTTACAGCATTTCCGAGCCAGACATTCAAGGATGATTTCGGAGCCAATCTGTTAAGCTATACCAAAGGTGAGATGGAATGGGATGATGTAATCAAGGCAACGAAGAACGAGTGGGCATCGGAAAAAGCGACAGAAGCGGAATAGGAGGGCAGGAGAGATGAAACAAAAATCGGTACGAAAAAGAAAAACGATACGGACAAAAATTGCGCTGTTAATGGCTTCTACGTCGATTCTTCTGATTGTTGGAATTCTGATAGTTTCCTTTGTCGTCAATAAGAAAAATATTGAGGAATTGTGTGAAAGTTATTTGTACGATACCTGTATTTCTGCTTCCGATACACTTTATGAGAGCTTTTATGGTGACAGTGAGCGGAATGATATGAGCGTACGACTGGAATATATTTTAAATAATGTGGGTATTGATACGATGGATTCCAGTAAGGCATTTCTGGTGGATACAGACGGAACCTACCTCTATCATGAAGATTCAGATTTGGTTGGCACAAAGATGGAGGGAAATCAGGTTATTCAGGATGTATTGGACAGACTGGGCGAAGGCTACATCACGACGGCAGATGTAAAGACCTGCAAGTTGGATGGAAAGGAAGTATATGTGGCGTTCATGTGTACGGTAAACGATTGGGTGGTTTATGTTCAGGCAGATAAGTCAGATGTACTTCGCCCGGTTACAACGATTAATACTTATTGTATCGTTGTGGGAGCAATTTTACTATTTATTGCACTGGCAGCAGGATACTGGATTACGGCGAAGCTTACAAAGCCGATTTCTTCCCTGACAGAAGTAATTAATGATATTTCTGATTTAGATATGACAAACAACCAGAAAATACCACAGACAAATGACGAAATCGGCGAGATGGGGGTTGCTGTTGGTCATATGAAGGAGCATCTGACCAGTATCGTAAAAGAGTTAGATGGCATTTCCGAAAAGCTGGTAAACGATGCAAATGCGCTGTATACGATTTCTGAGAATGTAAATGCTGCATCTACGGATAATTCAGCGACCAATGAGGAATTGGCTGCAAGTATGGAGGAAACCTCTGTTTCCACAGATTCTGTCAATAAAAATATTCGGAATATGAACGGAAATGCGGTTTCTGTTGCAGATAAGATTAGTGATGGTACCGGTCTTGTGCGAAATATCATGGAAAAGACCAATGAAATTCACGACAAGACGAAAGAGGCAAGCTCGGAGACATTTCAGGTATACGATTCCATCCGTGCAACCTCCAATGAAGCAATTGAAAAGGCAAAAGAGGTTGAGAAGATTAATGGATTGGCATCGACGATTAAAGAAATTGCGGAGCAGACAAATCTGCTTGCTTTAAATGCATCTATTGAGGCGGCAAGAGCAGGGGAGCAAGGGAAAGGTTTTGCTGTTGTAGCAGGTGAGATTGGGAAATTGGCATCCCAGTCTACAGATACCAGTGCAGATATTGTAGCAATCGTAAATCAGGTCAATGCTTCCGTAGAGACGCTGACAAAGTGTCTTTTGGATATATTGAACTTTTTGGAAAACAAGGTTATGAATGATTACAATGATTTTATGACATCCAGTGATGAATACAGTGAGGCAGCACAGTCCATTGAAGAATTCATGAACCTTGCGAACGATGAAGTAAGTGAGTTAAAGCAGAGTATCGCTCAGATTGCAGATGCAATGGAAGGTATCAGCAATACGGTCAATGAATCAGCAATCGGCGTATCGGACATTGCGGAGAAGACTACGGATGTCGTAAGTCTGACGTCCGAGACCTTTGACCGGACAATGAACTGTAAGGATTCCGCAGAGAAACTGCGCGAAATTACATCCCAGTTTAAACTTTAAATACACAGCAGGTTTTACATAAAAAATAAAAATAAAAAGTTGTCATAGAGCAAAGAAAGACTGCATATACTGTATTAGAAACAGGAAAATTTGACATTCTGTCAGAAACGCGCTATAATAAGCAACGTTGACGCGGGGTGGAGCAGTCTGGAAGCTCGTCGGGCTCATAACCCGAAGGTCACAGGTTCAAATCCTGTCCCCGCAACTAAAAAAGCATCGTCACAGAAGTATACTTCTGCGGCGGTGCTTTTTGTTATGGCGACGAGGAAAATGGACATCGTGCTTGCACGAAGGGACATTTGACGACCGCTAATCAGAGCGAGATTCGCAAAGCGTATTTCGTCTCTGTTACTGTGCATCCGAAGGAAGCTGCCAGTGGCAGGTTCTGTAGGCTTCGAATCTATTTTTTTAAGGATGCCAAGATATAGGAAATATCCTCCTGCACTCCGGCGATATCTGCGGCAGCTTCCGGACAGTATTCGATTACAATATCTGCGTCCGGAGTGACTTTTTTGTAATGCTCCATGAATTTTTCAAAATCAAAGGTACCGTCAAAAATCCTCTGGTGTCCGTCGGAATGACCATCATTGTTGTGGACGTGATAGGAGACGATTTTATCCTGTAAGGCATCCATAAGTCCTAATACATCCCAGCTGTTGGCATGAGCATGACCGATATCGATTAAGACATTACATGGCAATTTTTTGCAGGTGTCGATAAATTCCTGTTCATCTAACATCATGGTATGGATTGCTTTTATACCGGCATTTTCCACTACCACAGGAATGCCGAATTTTTCACATTGTTCCTGAATTAAAAAGAAATTTTCCGTGGCGTTGGAAAGAAGGGTCTCTTTTTCTTCGGGTGAAAAAGCATGGTTGTTGTGATGAAATACCATGTAGTGGGGATTCAAATCCTTTGTGGCATCCAAAGTCTGCGCCAGTAACTCCATGCTGCGGATATAAGGGGCGGTTCCAATGGCAGCGGAATATTCCGATTCATAGTAGGGAGCATGGCAGCTGATGGGATATTCCTTTAAACGTGGCACACATTTCTGAAAGGCTTCATTAAATCCGTCAAGATGAAAAGCCGGGAAAATCTCTATACCGACCTGACCGTGAAACGGTTCAATGTAAGAAAAGGATTTTTCAAAATCTAAAGCATTTACGCCGTTTGTACTAAAATAAATATTCATAATTATACTACCTTCTTATCTGTATTTTCTTCTGCTATATTTGGTATGCTGTCCACATCCAGAGGTTTAGTTTTTGCAAGCTCCCGTGGATAACCAATGGTACGTTCGTCGTCCATGTGGAAAAAGTGTACTTTTTCGAAGTTTGGTTTTACGAATACGGTGGAACCGCAGGATGAAATCTCCTCTTCCCGAAGGGCGATGATTTCGATTCCGTCGATATCGAGGTAGATACCATAGCGGTTGCCATAATCTTCAATATATTTAACGGTGGCTTTCAAAGTGTTCGGTTCGGACACGGAGGTAAATGTTACATGCTCCGGACGGATGCCGAAAAATAAATCATTCGTGGAGGAGGTTTCAATTTGTCTGCACCACATTTCCGGTAATTCGATGGACTGACATCCTGCCAGAAGACTTCCGGTCGTATACTTTGCGGGAAGAATGTTCATGGAAGGGGATCCAATGAACTTTGCGGTAAAAACATTGGCAGGATGATTGTAGATATTGGACGGAGTGTCCACCATCTGCAGGTCACCATCTTTTAACAGGGCAATTCGTTGTCCTACGGTCATGGCTTCGATCTGGTCGTGAGTAACGTAGACTAAGGTCTGGTGATAGGTTTCATGAATGCGCACCAGTTCTTTTCTTGCGTGAAGTCTTAATTGGGCATCCAGATTAGAAAGCGGTTCGTCCAGCAGGAAATAAGGAGAACGTTTCACCACGGCTCTTGCCAGGGCAACACGCTGTCTTTGTCCGCCGGAGAGTTCCTTTGGTTTCCGGTCGGCATAATCCGTTAAGTCCAACATGGTTAAGACTTCTTCCAGGCGGCTTTCAATTTCCGCCTTATCCATTTTGTGGACAGAAAGACCATAGGTGATATTCTGTCGTACCGTCATATGTGGGTAGAGGGCATAGTTCTGAAATACCATAGCAACTCCCCGGTCTCCGCAGGGAATGTCGTTGCTGCGCTTTCCGTTCATATATAAATTTCCCGCAGAAATGTCTTCCAGTCCTGCAATCATACGCAGAGTGGTGGATTTTCCGCAGCCGGATGGTCCAAGAAGAATGAGACGTTCTCCGGCATGAATTTTTAAGTTTAAGTCCTTTACAACTTCAGTTTTTTCATAAATTTTTTTCACGTGTTCAAAGATAATCTCCTTTGAATCACAGGTGTGGTTATTGTCCATATATTTTCTCCTTTATCCTTTGATGCCGGACATGGCAAATGTGTTTATGATGTAACGTTGGAAAATGATATAAAGTACAAGTGGAATCAGCATAGTCATAACGGATACCGCCATAGCAACGGAAAAGTTCGTTCCGCCCTCGGAGCTTATGTACATTTGTAAAGCCAGCGATAGAGTGTAGTTTTCTTTGCTTTTTAAGATAAGAACTGGCCAGACATATTCATTCCATGAATTGATAAAGAAAATAATTCCGGTGGAAATCAGTGCCGGGCGCACTAAGGGCAGCACGATGTCGGTCATAATCTTAACGTTTCCGATATTGTCAAGGCGCGCGACTTCAATGAGAGATTTGGAGATGCCGCGCATGGACTGCCGCAGCATAAAAATCCCAAGAACATCCGCAAACTGGGGCAGCATGACACCGATAATGGAATCGGAAAGACCGAGCTTTGATACTAAAAGGTAATTCGGAATCATGGTAACGGTGAAAGGGATGAACATGGTGGAAAGCATGAGAAAGTATAAAATCCCTTTTCCCTTAAAGTCAAAATATACAAAAGCATAGGCTGCGAAAAGACTGGTGATGGTTTTTAAAAGCGTTACAACAACGGCGATGATAAATGTATTTAAGGTGATTCGCACAAATGGAAGCTTTTCAAATACATGAATGTAGTTTTCTAAAGTAGGCTCCTTTGGCAGAAGGTGCATAACATTGTTGATGGCTTCCGTATTATTTTTAAAGGAATTCATAACGGCAAACACGATAGGGAATAACAGGATTGCCACCACAAGGCAGAGAAGGATGTGCCATAAAATCTGTGAATCCTTTATTTTTTTCCTAATTTTCA
Organism: uncultured Lachnospiraceae bacterium; assembly: GCA_945868305.1. GTDB lineage: Bacteria > Bacillota > Clostridia > Lachnospirales > Lachnospiraceae > Roseburia_D. The sequence continues at coordinate 9,713 of CAMBKU010000072.1, forward strand.
TAGTAAACTCCTTTCTCCACGAACTTAAATTCCAAAATCAGGAGAACCATAAAAATAGCAACGGTCAAAACAGAGGTCGCAGCGGACATACCCGTCCGATATAAGGTAAAAGCTTCGTGATAGGATTTATAAATCAGGTTGGAACTTGCATAGTTCGGACCTCCCTGGGTGATAACTTTAATGGGTGTATATACAAACTGAAGTCCCTGCACGATGGTATAAATAAGAACATAGATTCCGGTGGCAGAGCTCATTGGAATAATCATATCCTTAAAAATTTTTATCATGGGAACACCGTCTAATCTTGCAGCCTCAATGACATCCTGGGAAACGCCGGAGACTCCGGCAAGGATAACGATAAAATTATAACCGAAGGCTTTCCAGGAAGTGATGATACATAAGACTACGATAACCCAGCCTTCCGTCTGAGACCAGATAGGCATGGTAATGCCGAAATGCTTTGCGATAATGGCAACTGGTCCCGACACCGGATTTAAAATCCAGGTATAGAGAATGGAGCCGACAACCAGTGAAATTACGCTGGGCAGGAAGAAAACAGCTTTATAAAATCCCTGTCCTTTTTTTATGATTACGGATAAGATAAAGGAAAGGATGTAAGGAACAATTAAATTGAACACAAGAAGAATAGCGATATAAAGCAGCGTGTTCTTTAAGATTTTTAATGTATTCGGGTCTGTAAACAGAGTAATGTAGTTGGAAAGTCCCACAAAGGTTTTGGTGGGTTTTACCAGATTCCAGTCAAAAAAGCTTAAATAGATGGTATCTAACATGGGGTAAAACATGAAAATACAGAATGCCAGAAGAGACGGAATCAAAAATAGGTAACCAAGAAGGCCTTCTTTTTCTTTCAATTTTTTTTTCATAGAAACTCCTTTTTAAGAAAACAGCCCCGCAGGAAAGCGGAGCTGTCCGTAAAGCTATTGTTTGAAAGTCCGATTACTGTGGAAGTAAAGCGTTAATGTCATCCTGAGCCTTTGTCATTCCCTCTTCGGCACTGACTTCTCCACCAAGAATCTGATCACGCATGTCAAGTAAGGTCTGTTCTGCAGTAAGACCAGCATCTCCCGGCCATGCAGTCCATTTTACAACGTCTTCCATTTGCTCAATGGCAGGTGTCATCATAGTGTTTTCAGCAAGGAAATCTTTTAAGCCGTTTTCTGCATCAGCAACGTCTTTTCTCGGAGGTACATATCCGGTTCCCTTGGTCCATGCTGCCATAGATTCTACACTGTATAAGTATTTTTCGAATTCCCATGCAGCCGCAATCTGATCTTTATCCTGTGCAGTGATAGCAAGGAAGCATCCGCCTGCCGGAACCTGACGTGTTTGACCTTCCCACTCCGGGGATTTTACGGAAATAGCATTAAATTTTGCATTTTCCTGAACATAAGCACGTCTAGCAATGGTGGTGTAGAGCATCGCACAATTTCCGTCTACAAAACTCTGTGCGCCTTCCTCCCAGCCGATGTGAAGAGCGCTTCCGTCAGCTACCATATCAGCGTAGGTCTGCATTGCATGGATTCCCTCTTCGGAAGCGAAGGTTGCTTCATAAGTATTATCACCAGTCTGTGTCAACAGCTTTCCGCCTGCACTTTCAATCAGAGCCTGCTGTGCCCAGAAATCCTCTGGTTCCTGAACATAAAGACCGTATTTTCCGGTGTTTTCTTTTACCTGTGCTGCAATCTCCTGTACCTCTTCCCAGGTTGCAGGCTCCGTGTTTTCCACACCGGCTTCTGACAAAAGATCTGTGTTAACATATAGCACCGGAGTACTTAAGGAATAAGGAATACCAACCTGTTCGCCGGAGCTGTTTACTGCCAGGTCAAGGATGTTCGGAAGGAAGTTGTCCGTAAGGAATGTCTTGTCTTCTGCATCATAAGTATCGATGGCATCCTGCGGGGAAACATATGCAAAGTTGTTTGAGAAGTAATCGACAAATGCCCATCCAATCTGTACCAGTGCCGGGGTATTTCCTGTTGCGGTTTCGGCCTGTAAATTCTGCATTAATCCCTTATACATATCCGGATTGTATTTTGCTACGACTTCAATATGGTCGTTGCTTTCATTGAAATTCTTTACCAGTTCGTCTACCGTAAGTCCTCCCTGAGTTTCGGCATTGCAGTGCCAGTATTCAATGACTGTTTTTTCACCGCTGGATTTGGAAGTGTCTTTGTCGGTAGCGTCTTTGGTGGCTGTTTCTGCCTCTTCGTTACTGCTCTGCTGTTCGGTGCCTGTGGTTGCAGCTGTGGAACCGCATCCTGCCAGCATACCTGCGGATAGAGCAAGCGCTAATAACTGTGTCATCTTTTTTTTCATAAGTATCCTCCTCTGAGTGGGGTTTATAGGGTTTGTGCAATGTTTTTCCGCACATAGCAACCATTCTAGAAATCTAATGTAAAATATACAAGACGATTTTTGTAAAAACATTCTAAAATTTTGGTAATAATTGAATTTGTGATAAAATGATACTATAATTTAGAAAAGAAAAAGCAGGAGGTTTTGGTATGGAGGAACAGGAACAGTTACAAAAAATCATAAGTGACAGTGATAATATTGTTTTTTTTGGAGGCGCAGGAGTTTCTACTGAAAGCGGAATACCGGACTTTCGTAGTGTTGACGGATTATATAATCAGAAATATGACTATCCGCCGGAAACAATTTTGAGCCACACTTTTTATATGAGGAAGACAGATGAGTTTTATCGTTTTTACCGGGATAAGATGCTTTGTCTTACCGCAAAACCAAATGCCGCACATATGAAACTGGCAGAATTGGAACGGGCAGGGAAGTTAAAGGCTGTTATTACTCAGAATATTGACGGTCTGCATCAGGCGGCAGGAAGCCAGGTCGTCCTGGAACTTCACGGAAGTGTGCACCGCAATTACTGCAAAGATTGCGGAAAGCAGTTTAATGCTGAATATATTTTAAATTCCACAGGAATTCCAACCTGCGATGAATGCGGCGGTCAGATTAAGCCGGATGTAGTTCTATATGAGGAAGGATTAGACCAAAAGACATTAAACGATGCCGTGCGATATATCAGTGAAGCGGATGTACTTATTATCGGAGGAACATCTTTGGCAGTTTACCCGGCAGCGGGCCTGATTGACTATTACCGCGGTAACAAACTGATACTTGTCAATAAATCGGCGACGCCGATGGATGCGAGAGCGGATTTGCTGGTGCAGGGAAGCATCGGGGAAATCTTTTCTGGGATCGAGGTATAAATTTATGAAAAATTAATAGTATTTTCCT
>CAMBKU010000073.1 GCA_945868305.1 uncultured Lachnospiraceae bacterium
TCGTCTTCCTGAAACAACTGGGCACTGTCTGTTGACCAACCAAAGATAGCGCCCTGCTGTGTAATCATCCGAATACTGTCCAGGTGATCTTTTCTGTCATATGCCGCACTGGCATCTTCGATCAGCAAACACTCATACCCTCTGTCATTTGCCTCACGTATTGTCGTCTGCACACATACATGTGTTGTGACACCTGTGACCAATAATGTCTGTATGCCCCGTTCCTTTAACTGTTCCTGCAAATCCGTATGATAAAAGGAGCCTTTGCCGCATTTATAAATCATTCCATCTCCCGGCAAAGGGGTCAGTTCCGGCACAATATCATTTCCCTTTTCACCGCGAATCATAATCCTTCCCATCGGTCCGTCATCACCAATTCCCGCTCCCTGTCGTTTTGAGCGCTTCAACTTGCTGACCGGGCAATCTGATAAATCCGGTAAATGTCCTTCTTTCGTATAGATAACAGGAATCTGATTTTTACGGCAGTAGGAGATTACCTGTCCCACTGCCGGAATGATCTTTCTGACCTCACTAATATCATTTCCAAGTAATTCGCCAAAACCTCCTTCTTCACAGAAATCCCTCTGCATGTCAATAACAAGCAAAGCTGTCGTTTCCGTATCAAATTCAAATTCATAAGGATTGGCCTGTATTCGTTTCTTCATCTCTATCTCACCATCTTAATCACTTTACTTACTGCATCTGCTTTAAAGCCTGAATGATTTGTTCCGAATCGGAAACTGCTCCAAATACCCCGCCCTGCATGGTTACCATCTTTAATGCTGCAAGGTGATTGTCGTAATCGGTAGCCCCCGTACAATCTTCTAAAATAACACATTCAAATCCTCTGTCATTGGCTTCACGCATGGTTGTATGCACGCAGACATCCGTTGTAATTCCGGTTAATATAATATTATCAATCTTTTTTTGTTTTAAAATCAATTCCAGATCCGTGGCACAAAAGCTCCCTTTTCCAGGTTTATCAATGATAATCTCGCCTTCTATAGGATATAATTCCGGAATAATATCCCACCCTTCTTCGCCGCGTACCAGAATACGACCTTTCGGCCCTTTCTTTCCAATTTCAGCGCCTATCTGTGCACTTCTCCATCTTTTATTTTCCGGCAAGTCTGCCAAATCTGGTCTATGACCTTCACGTGTATGTATAATAGTCAGCCCCGGTACTTTCCTTGCTTCCTCCAACAGTTTCTTAATTGGCTCAATAGCTCTCTGGGTAAGGGAAATGTCATATCCCATCCCATCTACATAGCCGCCCTCACCACAAAAGTCTGTCTGCATATCTATAATCATAAGTGCTGTATTTTCTGCACGTAAATCTCCATTATAGGGCCATTTATATGGTCTTGAATCAATTACCATACTATCTCTCCTCTCCTACAAGATCTGAGCACATATTGATATCTGTCAACTCATTCGCCATTGGAATAAATGAGCTGACCTGTTCGGATGCAATATCCGCTCGTCTGTTTCTTACACTGTGAATATTTCCCGCAGGAACAATGAATGTATCTCCTGCCTCCATATCTTTCCATTCTCCATTGAGAAGAAGTGAAACCTCTCCACTGGTAACATAAATAATCTCTCCCACATTATGTGTATGCGGTAAAACCTGTCCATTTGGTTCCAACTTTTCATACATCACTCTGCTTACACCAATTCCAGAATTTTTCGCATCCATCGGACTTACACAGTCCTTATAGTAGACCGCCTTATGTTCTTCGTTCTTAATCCATGATAAATCATTCTTCTTATTTACGATTGTTTCTCTCATTTTCTATTTCCCCTTTCTACTGTAATGATTCCAACCATTTAATTACTTCTTTTGAATTAGATAATGTTCCAAATAGTCCTGTCGTTCTTGTGTGGTTGATATGGTATGCATAATTTTCTTCATTTGTAGACTGAGTACAGTCTTCTAACATCACACATTCAAAGCCAAGATCATTTGCATGACGCATGGTGGTATGTACGCAACATTCCGTTGTGACACCTGTCAGTATAAGATTTTTGATTCCTTTTAATCTTAAGATTTCCTCTAAATCAGTTGCGGTAAAGGAACCTTTTCCACACTTATCAATAATCGGCTCACCAGGAAGTGGATAAAGCTCCGGGACAATATCCCAGCATTTACTTCCTCTGGTCAGATAACGACCTAACGGTCCTTCTCCTCCAATTGGAGCGCCCCAACTTGTGGTTCGATACAATTTGTTGGCCGGTAAATCCGCCAAATCCGGTCTGTGACCTTCTCTCGTATGAATAATCGTAAATCCCGGTACTTTTCTTGCTGCTTCTAATAATTTCTGAATCGCCGGCACAATGGAATCGCATCTGGAAACATCCAGTCCCTGTGCCGCACAAAATCCTCCCGGTCTGCAGAAATCCGTCTGCATATCAATGATAATCAGTGCTGTGTTTTCCGGTTTCAAATCTCCATCAAATGGAAAATTATACGGTTCTGAATTAATATACATAATAATCTCTCCTTTACTTTAAACTAAAAATTCTCTATTTATTGTTCCCTTTTCAGCTATCAGCCGTCCATCTTTTACAACGAACAGTTTCTCACTCTGGTCTAAGATGGCATCCTCCGGTGTAACAGCATCCAGCACATTAAATGATGCCCTGCATCCGACATCCAGTCCATAATCCTGTGCCAGCGCATTTTTTGCAGCGTTATAAGTAACCATGTTCATTACTTTTCGCAATAATTCTGTCGTTCCCATTTTATGCGCTTGCGCCGTAAGCAAACCTTCTTCCAGCAGGTCACAGTTACCAAACGGACGGAATGTATCTCTAATATTGTCTGACGCAACCGCAACATTAATATTGGCATCCAATAACTGACGGACACACGTTGGTCCGCGTCTTCCCATATTCATTAAATACATATTACATGAAGTCAGCGTCGTAATATTCATGTCAACTTCAGCGGCACGTCGGATGGATTCTTTTTGCATCTCTATTGGTATATTGGTTGCACTAAGCCCCGTCACATGACCACAGGTAACTTTTCCCTCCATCTTCTCTTTTCTTGTCATTTCAATAATATAATTAAAATTGTTCAAATTGATGCAATCGGATTCATCGCAGTGTAAATCTAACGGCAAATCAAACTCCTTTGCAATTTCAAAACAATTTCTTGTTTCCAGTTCATGATCTGGACATAGGTGCGGATAACCACCAACAAAATCCGCCTTTCCTTCTTTTGTCGCCCGAATCAGTTCTTCTTTATATTCCGGTGGATAATTCATTACATTTTTAATATCACAGTAATTCTTATATCTTTTCTTCAAATCCTCCATCACATCCAATGCGATGGTCCGCCAGCTTTTCGAAAACAGAAGATTTGTTTTTACTAATGTCGTTCCATGTCGGACACAATTCTCGATAACTTTAGATGAATTACGGTAAATCTCATCATATATCTGTTCCTCTGTCCAGTCAAAATAATATGCATCTGTCCAATTTGAATTATCACATGCTGCAATCAGACTTTTCGTCTCATCGTTATTCATCGTAAATGCTTTATCGATATGCATATGTGTATCCATAAACGTAGGCACAACCAGTTTGTTTTGAACATCTATTACTCTCTTAGCATTTTTTACATTTAAATTGTTTCCTATCTCAACAATTCTTCCATCCGAAACTGCAATATCCAGATTCATTGCAAGCGTCATATCTTTATGATAAAGATTTGCTCCTGTAAACAAAATGTCATACACAAATTTCCACCCCCTTATAGCATTTTTCCATCTTTTGCAACAATTTTTCCCGCTTTTAGTACATACGCCCTTTTTGCCTTTGACAATATGGCTTCCGGAATATCCGGTGCTTTCATAATCACCAGATCTGCCGTACACCCTGGCATTACACCATAATTGTCCAATAATGTGTTTTTTGCAGGATTATACGTTATCATCCGAAACAGCTTGCATAACTTTTCTCTGGTGCCAAATTTATGCACCTGCGCTGTCAATAACGCTTCTTCCAAAAGATCTCCGTTTCCGAACGGCCGGAAGGGATCTCTGATATTATCGCTTGCGATTGATACGTTTACACCTGCGTCCATGAGTTGTTCCACTCTGGTTGGTCCCCTTCTTCCGCTCTCCATCAAATACATATTACATGAGGTTAATGAAGTTACAGAAACCCCATATTTCGAACAGTTTGCTATTGCATCATATACATCATCCTCATCTATGCCCCTGGCACCTAATCCTGTAACGTGACCGCAGGTCACAAAACCAGCCATGTTGCTCTCAGCCGTTTTCTCTATAATATACCTAAAACAGGAAATATCGTTTGAATCCGATTCATCACAATGAATGTCCAACGGCAAATGATATTCTTTTGCTAACTGGAAAGCGAAATCTACTGCGGGTACATAGTTACAATCGTATTCTGGCAGTCCGGTAAAAAGATTTGTAGTACAATTTGGATACGCACCAATAAAATCTATTTTGCCCTGCTCAGCATACATTCTCCACTCTCTTTCATAAGCGGGAATACAAGGTACAATATTATATATCGAAATAGAATGCTGGTACTTTCTTTTTAATATCTCAAGTGCATCCAGTGCACACATATCCCAATCATCTGTGATCAACACATGAGTTTTTATTGCAGTTGTTCCGTTTACAATACATTTTTCTACGACTTTTGATGTTCGTTCTACGATTTCATCAACAATCGCATCTTTTGACCAGCCGCTATATACTCTTGCATTTTCTTTCAGACTTCTGATATGCGCCGATAACAGATCTGTTGTATCATCCTCGTTTGCTGTCAGTGATTTATCAATATGCATATGAGAATCTACAAACCCGGGACTGACTACACACCCATCTGCATCTATCACCTGTCCGGCACTTTCTTTCGAAATCTCGTTTTGCAGAACAGCTATTTTATTGCCGACAATGCCAATATCCAACTTTCTGTTAAGTGGATACACTACTGCTCCTTTAATAAGAATATCTACTTTTTCCATACTTTTTACCTCAAAGCTAAAAATTCATTAAAACAATCGCCGCAACACCAAGTAACAGACAACTGACTGTTCTTTTCGTCGGATGTTCCTTTAAAAACAGAATTCCGTATAAAACGGTTAACATCAATGTCGATAGCTGCGTAACCGGATATAACACGATTGCAGGTAATCTGGATGCATTATAAAGATTGCAGACATTTGCACATCCCTGTACCAGTGCTGTCATGATTGCCGGTATTACAAAGTATTTTGCCGTAATACGATATCTTTCATGTCCAAGTTTCATCTCTCTGTTTCTCAAAACCACTGCAAAAAGCCCTGCAATCAAAATTCCCCATATATAGGAAACAATGGAATATTCCTTAATTTCTGCACCCGGCATGATTTTTTGATGGAATTTCATAACAAAATTTGATAATCCGATGCATATCACACTGCCAATGCATAAAAACCACCACCAACGGTCCTGTATTTTCTTTTCTTTTCCTCCACCACTATTGGATAAAAAGATAACAACGATAATAAGAAGGATGGCTATAATCTGACTTTTTGTGACTGTCTCATGTAAAAACAATCCTGCCATAATTGGGGGAATTACAATATACATGGAATATATCAATATTGTCATAGACAGCGGACCTCTTGCCATTCCACCCATCAATGCCATTCCACCCAGGATACTCATAATTCCGGCCAGACTTCCCAACCATATAGTCAAACCTGAAAAATGCATTCCACCGGAAAACAGTCCTACCAAAAAATACCCGATGCCTGCGACTCCCATCCAGACGATCTGAAAATAGTTCATCGGATAAATCTGTCCCTTTAGAGAAGAAGAAAACTTATTTTGATATATATTTGCAATAAAATAACAAATAACACAAATTCCTAAAACAGCAACACTCATAATCTGCACCTTTTATAACAGGCTGCTGCATCCTTTGATACAGCAGCCTGTATATATTACTTATTAGTTTTCTTCACCAATTACACCTTTTACAAAGAAATCACAACCATCTAATTCTGTATCTGTTGCAACATAACCTTCCTCATAAACAAGTGTTCCATCCTGCTTATAAATAGGACCTGTAAATGCGGTGAATTCTCCTGCTGCCATCTTATCTTCTACTTCCTGTACTGCAGTTTTTACTTCTTCCGGACAAAAATCTGCAACCGGTGTATTGGCACACATTCCTTCTTCAAAACCACCTCTTACAATACCAGGCTCAAATTTTCCATCCATCGCTGCCTGAAATACTTCATACTGTTTTACAAAGGTATCTAAGGTACCAATGATAAATGTATTCGGTCCTAAAGAGGATGTATCACAATGATAGCCGATACTATAAACTCCTAATTCTTCACAATGCTCTACGATTGATTTCGTATAATCCTGGAACTGTGCGATAACATCGATATTCTGTGAAGCCATGCTGTCAATTGCATTTGTCTGTAATCCAACGTCACTCCATGAACCGGTAAATACCGCACGAACGGTAACATCCGGGTTTACAGACTGTGCACCTAATGCAAATGCATTAATAGATGCCATTACTACTGGAATCTGGAAAGATGCAATATATCCAAGCTCATTTGTTTCTGTCATAAGACCTGCTGCAACACCATTTACATAAGCGGAATCCCAAAGGTTTGTTGTAAGTACACAGACATTATCCATGTCGTTACCAGTGGAATTACAGGTATAAAATGCAACATCCGGATGTGACGCAGCTACTTCTTCCATATATTCTCTATGTCCGATGGAAGTTGCGTAAATCAGTTTACATCCCTGTGCAATCAATTCTTCCATAACTGCCTCACAGGAACTGTCTTCCGGTACATTATCTTTCACCAGTACTTCAAGTCCCAGCTCATCCTCTGCGCTCATACAGCATTCATATAATGCCTGATTATATCCCATATCATCTCTGGCTCCAACTAAAATGACACCCATCTTTGTAGCTCCCTCTCCCGGATGTACCGATGATGAAGCCTCTGAAGAATCTGCTCCTCCTGTGGTTGAAGTGCTAGTATCAGCAGAACTTCCACAACCAACTAGCGTAACTAATACGCATACTGCCAACAACAGTGACATTACTTTTTTTGATAACTTTTTCATACGTTTACCTCTCTTTTCTTTATTATTTATAAAAATGGTTTCCCACCTCTATATCATAGTTAATTCATAATTTCTAACGGTCTTCCAATCTTTTTTAATTCCTCCGGCATCATTGGCGTTTTATTGATTGCTGTAATAGCTAGTGCAATCAGTGTAATGACATATGGTGCCATATTTACAATATTGGTCGGAATCGGAAGTCCCATAAGCTGGAATAAAATACCGAGTGCCTGTGCCGCACCAAACAGATAAGCAGCAAAATATGCACGAAGCGGTTTCCAACAACACAAAATTACTAATGCAGAAGCAATAAATCCTCTACCACCTGACATCTCTGCGGTCCAGGTCATGGTATATGCACAGGACAACTGGCAACCACCAACTGCTGCAAGCATACCTGCCACAATTACTGCACCATATTTTAATTTTTTTACATCAAATCCATAGGCAACTGCAACCTGATGTACCTCACCGCAGGAACGTACTGCAAGACCTAGCTTTGTTTTATAAAGAACAAAGTATGCTAAAACCGGGAGGATAAAAGAAATATAAGTCAAAATATCCTGATTAAATAACGCATTTCCGATTAATGGTATCTTGCATAAACCCGGAATCGCAATTTTTGAAAAACCTTTAATGGACTTACTTATCATAGAAGATCCAAAATAGGTAGTAACCGATGTTGCAAAATAATTTAAAGCCAACGCCAATGCAAACATATTAGCTCCACAGGCAATGTTCAAATGCGCCTGCAGGAATCCAATCAATGCACCGCCCAATATGGAAACTATAACGGCTAAGGGTAAATTTCCCGTATAATAACAAGTCGTATATCCCAGACAACATCCCATCAACATGGAACCTTCTACACTTAGACTAATATGACCTGCCCTCTGTCCGATCAAATCCCCTATCAGCGCATAAATAATCGGGGTTCCTGAACGAATCGTATTTAAGATAAAATCTCCAATTAAACTCATCATTCGTCTCTTTTCCTCCTTCCCAGTGCAAAAATAACTAATAAGATAACCGACATAAGTATCATAGAAGCTGCAGAACGAAGACCGGTATTTACCTCAAGTGTTGCTCCACATGCTTTGAGTGCCGAAAGCATAAAACTCGAAACAATGGAAAGCAATGGATTATCTCCAACAATACCCGTTGCCAAGAATCCCATAAATCCATATCCGGAACCCGTTGTTTCTCTAACCTGTATCTCAACAGAACTCATAAAGAATCCTCCTGCCAGACCAGCCAATCCAGACGCTACCAAAAATGAGATGCATTGGATTTTCTTTACTTTATATCCTGCAAACTGAGCTGCCCTTCCATTTCCTCCTACAACCTTCATCTTAAAACCCAGTTCTGTCTTGTTGAACACAATCCACACAACGATTGCGATTATGACTGCTACAAAAATAGTCCAGTTTCCTCTGCTTCCCGTAAAGGATGTGATACGAAGCTGCTCAGCTAATTTTGCTGACATCGGATAATTATTTCCGTTTGGGTCTTTAATCGGTCCATAAACTAAAAATGCTACAATTTTTACAACAATGTAATTCATAAGCAGTGTTGTCAATGTTTCATTCATGTTCAAACACATTTTTCCAATTAACGGAATCGCTCCGCATAACATACCTGCAGCAACTGCCGCAACCATCATAATCGGTATTCCCAGGTATCCCGGCATTCCAGAGCAACAATAAACACCTACAACATTAGCTGCAAGAGCTCCAGCTATTAACTGTCCCTCACCTCCGCAGTTACACAAACCTACTTTTGAAGGAATGAGCGCCGCCATTCCCGTAATCAGGATTGGTGTCATATGTACCCAAATCTCTCCCACATTGTATCTGTTATTTACAAAGCAATGAATGATTGCCATATAAACGGAGATTGGATTTTGCTTCTGCGTCAACAGGAAAACTGCAAATATTCCAAGAGACGCGGCTGCTCCGATACAAAACCGGATAACACCTTTTTTGATTGCATTCGTTTTTGCAATTTGCATCATTCCCCAGCTCCTTTCAACATAATTGTTCCTATTTTTTCTGCATCAAAATCCTCTGGCAGATAAGGACCGTGTATCATATTTTCAGAGAGAACGCAAAGCCGATCTGACAAAGTAAACAATTCATTCAAATCTTCTGAAATAAACAGGATTGCCACCCCGGCATCACGCAAACGCTCCAAGGTCTCGTGTACCGCATTCACAGTAGCAATATCCAGTCCTCGACTTGGATAACTTACAATTAAAAACTTTGGATTCCCTATGATTGCTCTGGCAAATACCATACGTTGAATATTTCCTCCAGACAACTTCTCTGCCCGCCGATCTGACGGAGGAACATTCAAATCCTTAATCTCCTCACATGCATCCATCTGTCTTTGCAAGTCCTCCCAGTCAATATCCAAAAGTTTCTTTTTATAATCAAATCCAGATATTGCCATATGTTTCAAAACTGAATAATCAGGAACCAGATTATCCCGAATTGGATCTTCCGAAAGAATCCGGAATCCCTTTTCTAATCTTGTTTCAATATTGGCTGTTGTAACATCTTCCCCTGCAAAGCTTATCTTTCCGGCATCAATCTTCCTTATACCATAAAGTGCTTCCGTCAGTTCCCTTTGTCCATTACCGGAAATACCAGCGACTCCCATAATCATTCCCGGAGCAATCTGTAAATCCGAATTATTAATGATAATTCTCCCATAATCATCCCTTATCGTCATATGGGAACATTTTAAAGCAAAGTCCTTATATTCCCTGACTACCTTTCCCTCTCCGGTATAAGTAGCCTGCACATTTGCCAGTTTCTCATCTTCGGTGCCAACCATTTTCGCTACAATATCTTTTTCATGCAAACCATCTTCGCGATAAAAGGTGTGAACCATTTTTCCTTTTCTTAAAATATGAACAACGTCTGCCACCTGCACAATCTCATGTATTTTATGCGTAATCAGTATAACTGCAAAGCCTGCATCCCTAAATGTCGTAAGTAACTCCAGAAATGATTCAATCTCATTTGGTGCCAAAACACTTGTAGGCTCATCAAAGATTAAGATTCTGGTCTCGTTATTCAATAAAACTTTTAAAATTTCAATATGCTGTCTCTGTCCTAAATCCAGTCTCCATACATATTCATCCGGATTTACTCCAAGGTTATACTTCGCTGATATTTCATTCATTTTTTTTCTCAGCGCTTTTTTATCGAAATAATTTCCCATATCTTCTACGGACAAGAATGCATTTTCCAATGCCGTAAAAGCCGGAACAAGCCGAAAGTCCTGAAATACCATTCCAATCCCTTTTTCTCTGGCTATTGACGGATTATACTTTTCCATCTCCTGACCATCTATAAACAGCTTTCCGCCGTCTATCTTATATACGCCATACAGCATTTTCATCAATGTACTTTTCCCGGCACCGTTTTCTCCTGCCAGCGCATATATCTTTCCCTTTTCAATTTCCAGATTTATACCATCGTTAGCAACAAAGTCTCCGAATACTTTCTTAAGACCTTCTGCCCGCATGAGTACCTCTCCCATTTCATGCACCTCCAGTTTTTCTTTTGCAATAAAAAAAGACGTACTTTTCTCCTACATACGCCTTCGTACCTTTTTTTCCACTATATACAGTTTTTCAATTCAAGGTATTGTTTTATTGTTTTTACGCAATCCTCAATACCAATTTTATCGCTGTTTAGCGTCATATCATAATTTACCGGATTCGTCCAATAATTCCCACCTGTATAATATTTATAATAATCTGCACGATATTTATCCGTCTTGGAAATCAGCTGATTCGCTTCTGCCTCACCAATATCCATCTTTTTCATAATTCGCTTTAAGCAAAATGCTCTAGGAGCTTCAATGTAAAAACTATATACATTGTCATAACCCTTCAGAATATGATCCGCACATTTTCCGACAATCACGCAGGATTCCGTTTCCGCTAAATTTTTAATAATCTCCGCCTGATACTGAAACAACTGCTGGTCTGAAACAAAGCCCTCCGCATGTGGCTTTGGATTTAACGTCCGAGGCAAGGATCGCAATGCATTTACCAATTTGTTTCCCTGCAATCGTTCATCCGCTCCAAGGAATCTTGCCCGATCATAACCGCTGTATTCAGATGCCAGAGTTAAAATTCGATTTTCATAGCAATGTATTCCCAACTCTTTCGCCAGTGTTGATGCAATCTCTTTTCCACCACTTCCAAATCCTCTCGCAATGGTCACTACATAATTTTTTCCCATATTATTCACCTCAATCCATCTGTTTACCGGTTTTAGCCAAAAAAAGACAAAGACCCTGTTCACCAGACGCCTTTGTCTTAATTCATAATGTACTGTTTTGATTTGTCTTTATTATATAGAATAGAAAATCTCCTCACAATATGAATCCTGTACAAAAAAATTTTCCTCCCTTTGTGAACAGTTCACAACACTTATGATTGACAATCCCTATTTCTTCCCTTATTATATAAGCACAATTGGGAGGTGATAACGTGTTTGAAAAAAAATTTCATGTAAAAGACCTGATTTTTCTCAGTTCCCTGGAGGGCGTCAAGGTACTTGCCGGCTGGGACCAGCTTGGAAATATTATAAATAATGTATGTGTTATGGAGGTTCCTGATGTAGAAGACTGGGTTCTGGAAGACGAGTTTCTTATGACTACCGGTTATATGTTCCAGAATCACATTGAAAGCTTCCTCTCACTGATACCCAAACTAAGTGAACGCAATATAGCAGCACTTGGCATCAAACCCAAACGCTATATTGATGAAATTCCTTCCGCAGTAATCGAATGTGCACAAAATTACAACCTTCCTTTACTTGCACTTCCCGCACAGACCACCTTTTCTTTGGTCATTCGAGAAGTAATGGAAAAAATCCTATTGTCTGATTTACGAAAAGAAGAACGAATTGTATATCAAATGCTGCATTCCAACGAAGTCACAAAAGAAGAATTGCTAAACGTCCTTTCTTCTGTGGATATCTACCCTTCCAAAGAGGCATCGTATCATGTTATTCTCCCGCTGGAACATGAAAAAGACCGCTTTTGTGATATCAACATGATAAAGCGGGAACTACAATCCGGAATGCAGGATTACAACATAAAAATACTTGCCACCGAGCATGAAACAACCGCTGTGTTTATTTGCATATCCGATAAAGAAAGCGATTGGGATGCCTGTCTTGCGACCAGCCCCAATCCTTTTACAGAATCCGCAAAAAAGCATAAAATCTCTTTCTTTATCAGTGAACCCCAAAGCGAACTTCTAAGGCTTAATGAAACCTATGTAAATGTAAAAGACCTGTTTTTTTCTGCCAAAGCTTCTTCTTTAGACAAAGACATTATTACCTGGCAGTCTCTGGGAATATATTCCGCATTACCTTTCCTTGAAAAAACACCCTTTTACTATTATGTCATGAAAAAATATATCGAACCCTTGACCACCTATGACAAAGAACACGGCACGAGCCTGTTCCAAACCTTACAGACCTATATTGAATTTGATGGAAACATGCGTGCCGCTGCAAAACATTTGTATATTCACTATAATACAATGTGCTACCGCATGAATGTGATTAAGGAAAATTTCCTACTGGATCTTTCTGATATTGATGAACTGACGTGCTTAAATCTTGCTTTTAAACTGTATTTGCAGACATAAAAAAAGAAAAGATGCCGC
>CAMBKU010000074.1 GCA_945868305.1 uncultured Lachnospiraceae bacterium
AAAGAATAAGTGCATAACCATCATTTCTACCGGTTATAAACTTATTATACGAGGAACATATTTATGAGCAATCGTTTAAAAAATCAGAGCAGTCCCTATCTTTTGCAGCACGCCAAGAATCCCGTTGACTGGTATCCCTGGTGTGAGGAAGCCTTTGAAAAGGCAAAACGTGAGGATAAGCCGATTTTTCTCAGTATTGGATACAGTACCTGTCACTGGTGTCATGTGATGGAACATGAGAGCTTTGAAAATGTGGAAATTGCGGAGATTTTAAATAAATATTTTGTTTGCATCAAGGTGGACAGGGAGGAACGCCCGGATATTGACAGTGTATATATGGCGGTTTGCCAGGCTTTTACGGGAAGTGGCGGCTGGCCCATGAGCATCTTTCTGACAGCAGAGCAAAAGCCTTTTTTTGCGGGAACTTATTTTCCGCCCGAGTCACGCTATGGCATGATAGGATTTCGGGAGCTGCTTCTTGCAGTTGCAGATAAATGGAAAACAGGAAAAGCGAATCTGGTGAAGTCGGGAGAGGATATCATTGCCGTTTTAAATGAGAAGCATGTGGATGTTCAGAAAATTGTTAACGAAAATCTGACGAAGAATGCAGCAGAAATTTTTTCAAGGGAATTTGATGAAAGGTATGGTGGTTTTGGATCTGCCCCCAAATTTCCAACACCGCATAATCTGATATTTCTTATGCTGTATTCTGAAATAAAGCAGGATGAGATGGCATTGGAGCAGGCAAAAAAGACTTTGCGAAGTATGCGAAGAGGCGGAATTTTTGACCAGATTGGTTACGGTTTTTCCAGATATTCCACAGATCGGTATTTTTTAGTCCCTCATTTTGAAAAAATGCTTTATGATAATGCACTTTTGATTATGGCTTATGCGGCAGCATATAAGGCATGCGGGGAGAAAGCTTATCTGGATACAGCAGAGAAAACAGCGGAATATATTTTCCGGGAAATGACAGGGGAGGAGGGAGAGTTTTATTCAGCTCAGGATGCAGACAGTGAGGGCAAAGAGGGGAAATTTTATGTCTGGAGCTATGAGGAAGTTTGTAAGGTTCTTGGGAAAGAAAAAGGAGAACGGTTTTGTGCGCATTTCGGAATGACGGGGGAGGGAAATTTTGAGGGAAAGAATATTCCGAATCTGTTGAACGGAAATAAAATTGCGGATGATTTCGATGCGGAGAGAGAAATATTGTACGATTATCGGAAAAATCGTGGAAAGCTGCATCTTGACGATAAGATTCTTACGTCATGGAATTCCCTTATGATCTGCGCAATGGCAATGCTGTACCGGGTGACGGGAAAGAAAACCTATCTTTCTGCTGCCAGAAATTCCTGTCGGTTCATCGAAGAAAATCTCGTAGAGGGAAATATCTTATATGTAAGCTGTCGGAATAAAAAACGTTCTGTTAAAGGTTTTCTGGATGAGTATGCCTATTACATTGCGGCATTGATTTCCCTTTATGAAGTAACTTCGGAGCATAGTTATCTGGAACGTGCAGAGGAGATTTGTAAAGAGGTGGGGCGGCAATTCGCGGATAAAGAGCGTGGTGGATATTTCCTTTATGGGACGAAAAACGCCAGCCTGATTACAAAACCAAAGGAGACCTATGATGGGGCACTCCCAAGCGGAAATTCGGTTATGGCATACTGTCTGGTAAAACTTTCGCAGATGACGGATTTTAAGGATTACAGGCAGGCGGCAGAACGTCAGCTTTCTTATATGTCCGGTGAAGCAGCACATTACCCGGCGGGGTATTGTATGTTTTTGACTGCGTTGCTGCTGTATCAAAATCCTAAGAAAATCACGGTGGTGTTGTCGAAAGAGGATAATATCGAAAGAATAATTTTCCGGTTGCCGCTTTCTGCCGGAATAAAAATATTGGCAGAAGAAACGGATGAATATAAAAGGTTAAACGGAAAAACCACCTACTATGTCTGTGAACAGCACACCTGTTTTCCACCAACAAATTTTATATGATTTCACATCCGCTTTGACATTTTTCGTCATTCATTTTAAGATAAAATACAGGGAAAAATGTGAAAGTGGGTGAGAAAAAGAATATGAAATTTATATTTTCTTATCTGAAAAAATACCGAAAACTGGTTGTAACGGTCATGATTATAAAATTTTCGGCTACCTTGGGAGAACTGATGCTGCCGTATGTTTTAGAGCACCTGATAGATAATATCGTGCCGCAAAAAGAGGTGTCATTGATTTTTTTGTGGGGTGCAGTCATGGTCTTGCTGGCAGTTGCGGTACGGCAGGCAAACGTGAAGGCAAACCGTCTTTCGGTCAGGGTGGCGAAGGAAAGTACTTTTGAGATTCGCAGAGACCTTTTTTGGAAATCCATCAATTTATCTGGAAATCAGTTGGATGAATTTGGGCTTCCGTCTTTAAATTCACGTATGACATCCGATTCTTACAATTTGCAGAGTTTTATTCAAAGCTTCCAGTCGCTTGGCATCCGGGCGCCGATTATGCTTTTGGGAGGTATCTTTATTACACTCACTATGGATACCGGACTGGCTTTCATTTTGTGCATTATTGCACCGATTCTGATTGCGGCGGTGGTGTTTGTTTCCATGAAAGGAATTCCACTTTATGATAAGGTACAGCAGAGCATGGATGAAATTGTGCGGATTATGCGGGAAAATATCGGCGGTATCCGTGTAGTAAAGGCACTTTCCAAAGAAAATTATGAGATGCACCGTTTTGGCGGAGCAAATGACCAGATGGTGAAAAAGGATGTGAAAGCGGGCATCGTTATGGCACTGCCGGGGCCAATCACAACATTTGTTCTGAATATGGGACTGACTATCGTAGTCATTGTGGGTGCTATTCGGGTAAATAATGGCACAACGAAACCCGGAGTCATTTTGGCATTTTTAACCTACTTCAACATGATTTTAATGGGTGTTATGGCTTTAAACCGTGTTTTTATGTTGATGTCAAAGGCAAATGCTTCTGCAAATCGTATTGCGGCGGTGGTAAGTACAGCGGATGAATTGCTCCCGATTTCGCAGGAAAAAGCAGCAGTTACTGACAGAGAGGAATATATTATTTTTGACCATGTGAATTTCAGCTATGGCAGGAGTGGGGAAGATGCATCTGCTGAGAAATTTGACGGAAAAGAGCGGCAAAAATGCCTGGAAGACATTCATTTTTCCATGAATAAGGGCGGTTCTTTGGGCATTCTTGGAGCAACCGGATGTGGAAAAACGACCATTATTAATCTGCTAATGCGCTTTTATGATGCGGATGAGGGAAATATTTTTATTGATGGAAAAGATGTGCGTACATATAACAAAGATGAACTGCACCGACTGTTTGGTGTCGTATTTCAGAACGATGTTATTTTTGCGGATACCTTAGAAGAAAATATCTCTTTTGGACGAAACGTATCTGCAGAAGGCATCAGACGTGCTGCGGCGGATGCGAAGGCACAGGAATTTATAGAAGGTTATGAAGATACCTATTCGCATCGTGCGGCAGTACATGGGGCAAATTTAAGCGGTGGACAGCGGCAGAGGGTTTTGATTGCAAGAGCTTTGGCGGCTGCCCCGCAGATTCTGATTTTGGATGATTCCTCCAGCGCGCTGGATTATAAGACGGATGCGGCACTTCGTAAGGCAATCCGGGAGCATTATGCAGATACAACCACGATTATCGTGGCGCAGCGTATCAGTTCAATTATGAGCCTGGATGATATTATTGTTCTGGATGAAGGAAAAATTATCGGGCATGGAACACATGAGGAACTGATGCACACCTGCGAGATGTATCAGGAAATTTATCAAATGCAGATGGGAGAGGAGAGGTAATATGGCGGCAAGAGATACCATCCGTAAAAAGCCAAAGGATACAAAAGGTACATTAAGAAGACTTCTGTTTTATGTCGGACAATATAAATGGATTCTTGCCTTGGTATTTGTTTTGTGTTTTACCAGTAATATCCTTGCTTTGCTCGGACCAAGTCTTGCAGGATCGGCAATTAACGAAGCCGCTGCCGGAGCCGGGAAAGTCAATTTTGATAAGGTATTTTATTATACGAAAAGGATGTTTATCTGCTATGTTTTATCCTCACTGATTACCATATCCATTAATATTGTTATGATGTACATTAGTAAGTGGATAGCGGGAAAATGCGGAAAGATGTCTTTGATAAACTGATGCGGCTGCCCGTTGGTTACTTTGACCGGAATCCTGCGGGAGATATTATCAGTCGTGTGTCTTATGATATTGATGTGGTAAGTACCTGTATGTCTACAGATATTGTGCAGATATTGACGAGTCTGGTGACTGTTGCAGGCTCTTTTGCAATGATGCTTTATATTTCGCCGATTCTTGCAGGGATTGTAGTGATTACGATTCCGGTAGCAATCATTTACACGAGCAAAATGAGAACCATCACACAGCCAAGGTTTGTAAACCGTTCCAAAAGGTATGGTATTATGAACGGTTTCGTGGAGGAAATGTTTTCCGGGCAGAAAACAATCATGGCTTATGCCTATGAAAATCAGGTGGCAGAAAAATTTGGTCAAATTAATCAGAAGGCAGCGGATGCATATTATGATGCAGACTATTATGGTGTGAGTATTGGGCCGACGGTTGGTTCTATTAACAATCTGGGTCTATGTCTGATTGCAGTTTTTGGTTCCTTCTTTTATATGATGGGGAGAATTTCACTTGGTCAGATTTCGTCTTTCGTCCTGTATTCCCGTAAGTTTTCCGGCCCAATTAACGAAGCAGCGAATATTATGAATGAATTGTATTCTGCTCTGGCAGCTGCGGAGCGGGTATTTACGCTGTTAGATGAAGCCGAGGAACTGGCAGATTGTGAAGGGGCAAAAGAGTTAAGCAGCGCAGAGGGGAATGTGGCGTTACAGAATGTCTATTTTGGTTATGAGAAAGGGAAAACAATTATCCATAATCTTAATCTTACGGCGGATGCTGGAAAGCTGATAGCAATTGTGGGCCCCACCGGAGCCGGAAAAACAACCATTATAAATCTTCTGATGCGTTTTTATGATGTGGATGCAGGAAGAATTCTTGTGGAGGGAGAAGATATCCGCAATTATACAAGAAAAAGTCTGCGCGGTGCGTACGCAATGGTGCTTCAGGATACCTGGGTATTTAAAGGAACGATTTTTGACAATATCGCTTACGGAAAAGAAGGTGCAACGATGGAGGAAGTCGTGGAGGCTGCCAAGGCTGCGCATATCCATTCGTTCATTATGCGTCTGCCCCAGGGGTATAAAACCGTAATCAGTGAAGACGGAGGGAATATTTCCAAAGGTCAGAAGCAGTTACTTACCATTGCAAGGGCAATGCTCTATGATGCAAGGATGCTGATTTTGGATGAGGCAACTTCTAACGTGGACACCGGTACGGAGCGTAAAATTCAGAAGGCGATGCGGGAACTGATGAAGGATAAGACCTGTTTTGTGATTGCCCACCGTCTCTCTACGATTCAGAATGCAGACCACATTTTAGTCATTGATCATGGTGATGTGGTAGAGCAGGGAAATCATGAAAGTCTGATGCGGCAGAAAGGATTTTATTATAAGCTGTATGCGGCACAGTTTGAATAACTGTTATTGGAAAATTTTTTGATCTGATGGGAGGCACAGACATTATGAAAGAAAAAATTATCATAGAGCAGGGCGATATTACAAGACTGGCGGTTGACTGCATTGTAAATGCAGCGAATGAGAGTCTGCTTGGCGGCGGTGGTGTGGATGGAGCAATTCACCGGGCAGCAGGACCGGAGCTTTTGGAGGAATGCAGGACACTGCATGGCTGCAGAACCGGTGAGGCAAAGCTGACAAAGGGTTATCGACTAAAAGCAAAGTATGTGATACATACAGTGGGACCGATTTACAGTGGAGCTGCAAACGATGCAGTTCTGTTGAAAAATTGTTATGTAAACTCGTTGAGGTTGGCAAGACAGAATGATATTCATAGCATTGCGTTTCCGGCAATCGCCACAGGAGTTTACGGTTATCCGCTGGAGGAGGCGGTAAATATTGCCTGTGACGCGGTGGAGGAATGGCTGTCTCAAAATAATGACTATGAGATGAAAGTTATTTTTTCCTGTTTTGATGACAGAACTTTTTTGGCATATACAAAAAAAGGAGTGGGAAATGAAAGAAATTTATAGAGTGATTCGAATTGATGAACAGGATTTTGGCTGTGAAGGAAGGCCGGACGATGCCCAACCGATGGTGGATGTGACATTACGGGCAAAGGACGGAACAGAGCAGATTTTTCAGGAAAAAGATATTCTTTTGTATCAGAGAGAGATTGAAGAAGGCGACGCGGTTTTTGTAGAGGAAGGACATTTGCAGAAGGCCTGGGTTATACCAGAGTTTTCTGAATAACTTCTTGCAACCTGTAGAAAATAAGTGTATAATACACACGATATAAAAAGAACGGCAGTGATGGAAGCTACGGTTTTCCTTCCCTATTTCAGAGAGTCGGTGGCTGGTGCGAATCGACAGGGCAAAAGACCTTTCCACTTCCGGAGTCGGCGGGGAGACCTGCGGGTTCGTAGCCCTTATCCTACGTTTGAGCGGTCATAGCAATATGGCAACTTGGGTGGCAACGCGGAAAGTATTACCTTTCGTCCCAGGTACAGGGATTCCTGTATGGGACAAAAGGTTTTTTTTATAGGAGGAAAGAGATAAGATGATTGATTTAAAATTCTTAAGAGAAAACCCGGAAGTTGTAAAACAGAATATCAAAAACAAATTTCAGGACCAGAAATTACCATTGGTGGATGAGGTAATTGCACTGGACGAAGAAGCAAGAAAAACAAAACAGGAGGCAGATGACCTTCGTGCGAGCAGAAATAAACTTTCCAAACAGATTGGTGCCTTGATGGGACAGGGAAAGAAAGAAGAAGCAGAGGAAGTAAAGGCACAGGTAAACGCCAATGCAGCCCGTCTTGCAGAGCTTGAGACAAAGGAAAAAGAATTGCAGGAGAAAATTACAAAGGATATGATGGTTATTCCAAACATCATCGATCCGACGGTTCCAATTGGAAAAGACGATAGCTGTAACGTGGAAATTGAGAAATTCGGGGAACCGGTAGTACCGGATTTTGAGATTCCGTATCACACGGAAATCATGGAAAGCTTTAATGGTATCGATTTGGATGCGGCAGGAAAAGTAGCCGGAAACGGATTTTATTACCTGATGGGCGATATTGCGAGACTGCATTCCGCAGTGATTTCCTATGCGAGAGATTTCATGATTGACCGAGGATTTACTTACTGTGTACCGCCGTTTATGATTCGCAGTAACGTAGTGACCGGTGTTATGAGCTTTGATGAGATGGATGCCATGATGTATAAAATCGAAGGGGAAGATCTGTATCTGATTGGAACGAGCGAGCATTCCATGATCGGTAAATTTATTGATACGATTCAGGATGAGGAAAAGCTTCCGTATACTTTGACCAGTTATTCTCCATGCTTCCGTAAGGAAAAGGGTGCTCACGGTATTGAGGAGCGAGGAGTATACCGTATCCATCAGTTTGAAAAGCAGGAAATGATTGTTGTCTGCAAGCCGGAGGAGGCAAAAATGTGGTATGACAAGCTTTGGCAGAACACGGTGGATTTGTTCCGTAGCATGGATATTCCGGTTCGTACACTGGAATGCTGTTCCGGTGATCTGGCAGACTTGAAGGTGAAATCTTGTGACGTAGAAGCTTGGTCTCCAAGACAGAAGAAATACTTTGAGGTTGGAAGCTGCTCAAATCTGGGTGATGCACAGGCAAGAAGACTAAAAATCCGTGTCAAAGGGAAGGACGGAAACAAGTATTTTGCAAATACGTTAAACAATACCGTTGTTGCACCGCCTAGAATGCTCATTGCATTTCTGGAGAACAACTTAAATGCCGACGGAACTGTAAGTATTCCGAAGGTATTACAGCCATACATGGGTGGAAAAGAAAAACTGGTTCCGAATAAATAAAAAAAGTGAGAAAATAAAGAGGACGGGCAGAATTTTGCCCGTCCTTTTTTGGTATTATTTTGTTTTGCATATGCGTGAAAAAAGTTTTTGACAGGCGTTTTTACATTTACATCTGACGCCATGTTTCAGTACGCGGAAAATTCCCCACATACCAGATTCCACATCCCACTTTAAGCTGCCGGAGCGGTAGAGATAATCGCCCGGACAGCAGGGAGAGTCTTTTAGTTCCATCGTAAAGGTATTTCCAATGCTGATGGCACCCTGTAACGGAATGATTCTGGAAAACGGATCATCCGGTTGTTCCTGCCATTGTGTGCCATGAATTGTAAAGCCTACATTTCGCGGTTTATCGGCAGGCATCATTGTGCGGAAGATGACTCTTTCGCAGGGATACGCCTTAAAAACTGGCGTGGCAGGATCGCCGTGTACCTTACTGCTAAATACTTTGGAAATACGTTTATCGTTCTTAAGTCTGTTTGCAAAGCGTTCCGAGCGGTAATTATAGCCTTTCTCTCCGGTATCCTCTGCATCTGGAGCTTCGCCGTCATCCGAGACAGCTGTTTTTACAAGCTCACCGGAATTGTCTAACATACGAATCCCATTTTGAATAAATACGGCACATTCCCGGAAGGTTTCGGTGTCCGGGGCAGTGATGACTGCTTCTTCCTCATGAAGCGCCGGGGTAAAAGAACAGTTGCGATACCATTTTGCACCGACGGGTTCAATGATAATAGCGCCAAACAGGCCGTGATATCTGTGGTTTCTGATATCGCCGAAAGACTGGATAAGGCATGCGCCATATTCTTTGTCGGCATGCCACAGATATTTCTTGCTTTCTCCAACACCGACGGTCTGCTCTCTGTTGTTATATCCTACGTTAATTCCCGAATCACAGACAGGATCATAGTATAAAAACTGCGGATTTAAGGAGACACGCATGGAAGGCTTATGTTTTTTGTCCAGTGGAACCCGCGGATAATCGAAATAAGGAACGGGGTGGTCAAACAGGTTATGAAGGGTAATTTCAATCCAGTCTCCGGCGTTGGCACGCAGGATGAGAGGCTTTGGCATATAGTCTTTTTGCGTCATGGCGCGGGAGGCTTCCTCTAACGGTACGAACATGAGTCCATCGGGGTCATGATCACCGTGACAGTTATAGGGAATATCTCTTTGAATGGCAGCCACCTCGTACTTTCGGATAACGGCATCTTTACCGGGACAGGGCGGTAGCGGAAGAATCTTATTTGCGGCCCTGCATAATGGTTTCAGACGTTTGCATGGGTGTGCATAGGCACGGATAATCCCCCAAAGTCCCAGCCATACATCGTCGACTCCGCCAAAATAATACAGATAATCTCCCGGTGCATAGGGTTTTGTAATGTGTATATTAAAGGCCTCTGAAATGCCGAGTGTCTGGGAGGCTACGGTTGGAGAGTGAGAATCTGCCACTTCACGTTTCCAGGACATTCCCGTAAGGTTAAAGGCGTGCTGTTCCTCGTGGGCACCGTCTAACAGGCGGATCATCATTTCGTCTCCCGGGTAAGTTTCTAAAATTGGTGTGGCAGGATCGCCGTGTATCAGGGAGCTGAAAACGTAAGCAGGATCATCTTCAGCTTTTAAGCGTTCCCGCATAGGCTCCGAGCGGTAGTTAATGCCCATAACACCGGGGTCATCATGAGAACCCGGAACTTCCGGTGGATTTAATGGATTTCCGTCTTTATCAAACAGCAGGGCAAAGTCATGAACGAAAAGTGCAAACTCACGGAAAGAAGTGCCGTCTTTTCGTTTGATGACAGCTTTTGTGCCGTATTTTAGTTCTTTTCCGGTTCGTACATTATGAAACGTAGCGCCCGCTTCTTCAATAATCAGTGCGCCAAATACGCCGTGCTGCTGATGAGAGTTGGCAAACAGGTGGTCATGGAAAAAGACGGTCCGAAGTTCGGTGTTGGCAAAGAAGCGTTCAATCAAGGTCTCATATTGTCTGGCTCCCGCAATGTTGTTCCATCCATTGGCAGCGCCGTCTGAAACAATGGTGTCAAATTTTACCAGATGAATGTGATAGCCAACAATATCAGTCATTGTTTTTAATTGGAAGGGACTTGCTTCTATGAATTCCGGCAGCAGATTGGTGAGGCGTATTTCGATACAATCGCCTGCATTTGCCCGGATGACAAGTGGTTCTACCTTTATTTTACATGCTTCTACTTTTCTAATATAAGATTCCAGTCCACCGTGACGTTCCAATTCTTCTTTTAGTACAAAAAATCTGCCCTGCGGGTCATTCCATCCATACTGGTTATAGGTGACTTTTGCCTGAACAAGCGCAATTTCAAAAACTTTGTCTGCACATGGAGAATCCGTGTCTTTTGTACAGGAACATTCACTGTCCGTATGGCACGGACAGGTATCGGTATAAAGGGCGCCGGGCTTAAAATCCGGCACAAAATTTGCTTCTTCCAGTTCCGTCGGCTCGATTTTATTGGTACCATCCGGATTTAAAATGCCAAGGGGCGGCTGCAGTGGGCGCTCACCGAAGGTACCGTTTACAAAGTTTGGATATCCAGGATGCAGATCATCCTTTTTTGGCGGTGCAACCCGGTCTTTTAAAGGAAGTAAGGGTGGAATTTTTGTTCCGTCGGGCAATGTTCCGCTTCCGTCCTGCAAACGGTCGTAGATACGCCACAGCGTCCACATTCCTTCGTGGAAGTGCGGATAGAGGTGGCAGTGGAAAATGGCATCACCTATCATTCCGTTTAAGCTTCCGGCACCATGAAGGATATCAAGGGTGTAGCATTCCTGGGGACTTAAGGAAACAGAGTCAATAATCGTGGAATTTTGATTATCTCCCTCCAGTCTCCACTGGTGATTGTGAAGATGGAACACATGGGTTTCCTTTACTCCGCCATGAATCAGACGTATTTTGGACGGATCACCGACATATGCTTTTAAGATAGGTGGTGCCGGGTCTCCATATACCCAGGAACTCATGGAAATGTCTTCCCCCGAATCGGCATGGTCATCGGTGAGCGGATGACGGTTTCGCATAGGCTCAGAGCGATAACTGATTCCGGTGGTGGCAGAAGGCAGCCCGGTATGTGGGTCAACAGGCTGATTTCCATCTTTGTCTTTTATTTCAAGTTCATCGTGGAAAAAGACTGCATACTCCCGGAAAGCCGGATTTACCGGATGGTAGATATCGGCAAAAAGACCGCTTTCTAATTCTTTTCCGGTCTGTGGGTCTAGCCATTTCGATTCGGCGGCTTCCACGATAATAGCGCCAAAAAGTCCGTGTACATTTGTGCCTTCTTCGCTGCTTCTTGTGTCGCCCATGTCACTGAACAGATACACACCTTCTTTACGAGCATACCAGGTGTAGGTGATCGTGTGCTGTGT
The DNA here is from genome assembly GCA_945868305.1 of uncultured Lachnospiraceae bacterium. Taxonomy (GTDB): domain Bacteria; phylum Bacillota; class Clostridia; order Lachnospirales; family Lachnospiraceae; genus Roseburia_D. Next base: position 11,389 of record CAMBKU010000074.1, read on the forward strand.
TGTGGAATCCCGGTTAAATCCTACACTGGCACCGTCGGAGGTCTGAACATCATAGGCAAGCCCCTGTACATGCAAAGACAGAGGACGGTTCAGTGAATGAGAAAAGGAAATGACCACTTTATCGCCTGCATTTGCCCGGATGACAAGTGGCTTTACATCTTCGCAGGGCTGGGGGATTTCTTTCTTGAAATTGTGCATGGCGCATTTGCGGATGCGGTCGGCATCTTTTTTTAATACGTACAAAAGCCCGTTTGGGTCATGGTCGCCATATTTGTTATAGACAATTGGAATTTCAATCGCTTCTATCTCATAGAAACGGGTTTTTTCGGGGGTTTTATAATGACATAATTCCATAGAAATTCCCCCCTAACATGAAAGGTCGCATTCCAGCAACCGGATATAATGGTTTGCCTCTCTGAGGACATGGTCGGCAAGGAGAGGTAAGATAATGGATGAAATGTTGCAATTTAGGATGCCGCTTGCACCAGCAGCCTTAAAGTCACGATATTTTAAGGTCTCCGAAAGGGAGGTTTTTCTCAGGCTTTCAGTTGCCTTTTTGTCCTGTGATTTTGCCTGTTCCAGAAGTCTGCGGTAATCTTTCGCAAAGTTGTCTGCTGTTTCAATGAGTTCTTCCTCACTTGGATCAAGCAGTCCCCGGATAAATAGTGCGTGTTCCATCATAATCTGATTCCAGAAATCTTCTGTTCTTTTCAGGTTTTTATAAGAAGGATGTCTGCCGCGTGTTAATTCTGTAATGGTTGCGCGGTAAAGTTCCGCCTCTCTTATGATATGCTGGATTAAAAGTGGGTAATTGACGGTAAACAGTTTACAGTTTTCGACCTCTCTTAAAATACTTTGTTTAAAAGAAATCAGTCCGTTCAAGAGACGAAGCGCTCTTTGATTTAATCGGTTTACGGTTGGTGTCAAATGGCGGAAGTTCTCGTTTTTGCCAATCGGTTTTAAGTTGAGTGCCAGAATGGAAAGCTGGCTATCGATAGGAATACCGCTTAGCTTCGCAGTTCTCTTTTCGGCGGGAATGGTAAATTCCGTTGCCAGTTCATTTGATTCGACAACACATCGGTTGATGTTCCCGTTGCTGATACTTAAGGTATCGCGCTGCAGGTCTTCAAACTGTTCACGGAACCAGTCAGCTTTTTTGATCCAGTCCTTTTCTTTGCAGGGAAATCCTGCTTCCAGAAAAAGAGCGTGTTCACGCATGATTCTGGCAAAGAACAGGTGTGTTTCTATTGATAAAATTATATAATTTTCCATATTTTTTTCAAATTTTCCTTTTTTTCAT
>CAMBKU010000075.1 GCA_945868305.1 uncultured Lachnospiraceae bacterium
TACCACTCTGTGTATACCCGATTTAATGTAAAGGACATAATGGCAAGAATATTTGCCCTTAATGTCGCATCCGGCCAGGTAGCATAAATCTCACTGGATGCCACATTTTTGATGTAGTCCCTGTATCTGACATAATAGTCCGGTGCAGTTGAATCCTCCGGTGCTCCATCATGTACAATAATGTACTCCGGAATCACTACACGGCTTAATACAATTTCTCCACTTTCTGTCAACGGCTTGATTTCCGCTTCTGCAATCTTCGCCGGATAATCTCCATAAAGCGTATTTGCTGGAATTACGATATTATCAATCGGGTCTCCTGGCGCCTGTTCCGGTTCCAGTTGTACCTCCTGAACAGCGGTTTCCTCCGGCAGAACTGCCACCCCAGAAATGTCAATCGGTCGGAATCCCTCCGCTTCTACCTGTACCGTATATTGTGAATAGGGCTGGCTTTCCGATGGCTCCATGGAATATTCTAACGGCGGCGCATTGACAGTCAGAGTTTCTGTCTGACCGGAAATATCTGTCTGTACCTCGTCAACAACCGCCCCCGGTTCTCCTGAATAGGAGATACGCACTTTCGCCCCTTCAATTGGACGGAAGCCGGTCCTCGTTGTTACGGAAATCTGTAATCTTCCCTTATCTACTGCGTTATTTTGTAAATAATGCAAATTATTTTCTGGCATGGGAACCTCTTTTTATTCATTCCATATATTGTATGCCAAAAGAATTTCCATGACACTCCATATCTGCTTTTGACCTGTTCGCTATAAATCCGAGAAAAAAAAGAAGCGGTTCGTTATATAAACGACCGCTTCCTTCGAATACTCTGCATATCATCAACTATTCTACAACCTGTGTCCAGCCATATTTATCTTCCAACTTGCCCCACTGGATTCCGGTTAAGGTATCGTACAATTTCTGTGTCAGCTCACCAATCTCAAAATTGTTGACTGTAACTACATCATCTTTATAACGAAGCTCACCTACCGGAGAAATAACCGCTGCTGTACCAGTACCGAATACTTCTTCCAGCTTACCGTCATGTCCTGCTTTCATCAAATCATCTATTGCTAATTTGGTCTCATTTACCTTGTAGCCCCAATCTCTTAAGATATGAATCATGGAATCTCTGGTTACGCCAGGAAGTACTGTTCCTTCGATTGGCGCTGTATAGATTTCTCCGTCAATCTTGAACATGATATTCATAGTTCCAACTTCCTCTACATACTTACGCTGCTCGCCATCCAGCCAGAGAACCTGTGCATAACCAAGTTTTTCTGCCTTTACCTGTCCTAAGATAGAGCCGGCATAGTTACCACCACATTTAGTAAATCCGGTACCGCCTTTTACTGCACGAACCAGTTCATCCTCAACCAGGATTTTAACCGGATTTAATCCTGCTTCATAGTATGCACCTACCGGACAGCAGATAATCATGAATTTATAAGAAGATGCCATATGTACGCCCAAAGCAGCCTCTGTTGCAAACATAAATGGTCTGATATATAAAGAAGTGTTCGGTTTAGAAGGAACCCAGTCAGCTTCCTGTTTTACCAGTGCTCTTACTGCTTCTACGAACATCTCCTCTGGGAAAGCCGGCATACAGAGTCTTGCATTGGAATTGATCATTCTTCTTGCATTCATTTCCGGACGGAATAACTGAATCTTTCCGTCGTCTCTGCGGTATGCCTTGAGTCCCTCAAAGGTTTCCTGTGCATAGTGAAGTGTCACACAGGCCGGATCCAGTTCAATCGGTCCCTGCGGTACGATTCTTGCATCATGCCATCCCTCGTCTTTGGTCCAGTCCATCACAAACATATAATCCGTCATGTATTTACCAAAACCAAGATTATTCTGATCCGGTTTCTCCTTTAAAACTTCTCTTTTCTCAAATCTGATATCCATTGTATCGCCTCCAAATTTTTTCTGCTGATTTTATAAAAATTTTAGAATCAGCAAATCCTTGTTCTCCATTATTATACTTTTTTTCTCCTCTGTCAAGATTATTCCCAGGGCTTATGCACTGCATATATTAAAGTTATACTTCATATATGTTCCCATAAAAGCAATTTATAGCACATATGTCTTAAACACATTACAGCTTTATCCGCAATAAACAGCACCAAAACAGAAAAAAGCAGGGGAACATTCACCGCTTACATACCTATTCCATGTATACAAGCGGCAAACACCCTCTGCTTCTAATAAATCAAATGTCTCGCCTTCTTACGAACAACCGTGCAACATCTTATACGGTCTGTACCTTTAACATATTTGTTGTACCAGACATTCCAATCGGTACACCGGAGGTAATTACTACGGTATCACCGGATTTTAATTCTTTTTCTTTTGCTGCAACAGCAACTGCTTCATCAAACAAATCAAATACTTCATTCTGCTCCTCTAACAGAAGCGGTGTAACGCCCCATGCAAGATTTAACTGACGGCATACTTTCTTATCCATTGCACATGCCACGATATCGCAATCCGGTTTATAACGGGATACCATCTTTGCAGAACGGCCAGACTTGGTAACGCTGATGATTGCCTTTGCTTTTAAGTCAAGGGCTGTTGTACAGGTTGCATGGCAGATAGCGTCTGTCACATCCGGGTTAGCCTTTCTGTCGTTTTCAAAGAAACGTCTTCTGTAGTTGATATCCTTTTCTGTACGCTCTGCAATCTTAACCATAGTCTTTACAGCTTCAACTGGATAAGCACCTGCAGCGGTCTCACCAGAAAGCATGATTGCTACTGTACCATCATAAATAGCGTTTGCAACGTCAGTTGCCTCTGCTCTGGTAGGTCTTGGGTTCTTAATCATAGAATCAAGCATCTGTGTTGCAGTAACAACAATCTTTCCTGCCTGATTTGCTTTTTTAATAAGAGTCTTCTGAACGATTGGAACTTCCTCGCAAGGAATTTCAACACCAAGGTCACCTCTGGCAACCATGATACCGTCTGCTACTTCCAGGATTTCATCAATGTTTCTTACACCCTGCTCATTTTCGATTTTTGCAATAATCTGAACTTTTTCACCACCGTTTGCTTTTAACAGTTCACGGATTGCAACAACGTCTGCTGCTTCACGAACGAAAGAAGCTGCGATGAAATCTACATCGTTCTGTGCGCCCCAGATAATATCTGCCTTGTCCTTCTCACTTAAATATTCCATAGAAAGGTCTGTTCCAGGAACATTTACACCCTTGTGATTAGAAACCGGACCACCGTTTAATACGGTACAAATGATGTCTTCGCCAGATACTTCTTTTACTTCCAGTCCAATCAGACCGTCATCTAAAAGAATAGAAGATCCCGGTTTTACGTCTTTCGGAAGCTGTTTGTATGTGATGGAAACTTCGCTTTCTGTTCCCATGATTTCTCTTGCAGTCAGTGTAAATTCCTGACCCTGCTTTAATTCAATCTTACCTGCTTCAAAATCTCCTAAACGGATTTCCGGTCCTTTTGTATCCAGCAGAGCTGCTACCGGGAGTCCAAGTTCTTCGCGGATTTCCTTTAATTTCTTTAATCTTCCGCCATGCTCATCAAAATCACCGTGGGAAAAGTTCATTCTGGCTACATTCATTCCAGCCTTAACTAACTCTCTTAAGGTATCTCCCTTCTCAGTAGATGGTCCCATTGTACAGATAATTTTTGTCTTGCGCATTCTGTTCCTCCTATAATTTTACAATAATTTTTACAATAATTTTTTATGACGAAAAGATTTTTCGGTACTTTTTCCCAAGAAAGCCCCGTAAATCTTTTGTTTTTCACCCGTGTATAGTAGCACAAAGTTTTCAACTCTGCAAGCACAGATTACAGTTTTTTTACATTTTTTATCAACGGCAGGATGTGCTGATGGATTCGATAGCCACTGCTCCCCCGCGGACAACTTCTATTCTTTTATATTTTGACTTTAATAACGCAATTAATTCATTATTTCTGCGTTCTGTTAATTTACACTCCAACAAGACACTGTCACTGCCAATATCCGCCACCTGTACACCGAATACCTGCGCAATCTGAAAAACCTCCGCCTTCTGCTCTACCGTACAGTTTAAAACCTTCGCAAACAAAATTTCCTTCATATGAATTGGGACATTGGTAAGGTCAATCACTTTTATGACCTCCACCATACTGTTTAACTGTTTTTTGATCTGCTCAAAGGTAATATCGTCACTGGTAACGCAGATGGTCATGCGGGAAACCGTTTCATCCTCCGTTGTTCCTACCGTAAGACTTTGAAGATTATAGGATTTTCCGGAAAAAAGACCGGAAACTTTTGCCAGTACACCGACTTCATTTTCTACATATAATGCAATCCATCTGTTTTTCATTTCCGTCTCCTCCTACTTTAATATCATTTCACTCATTGGATTTCCGCTTTTTACCATCGGAAGCACGATTTCATCCGAAGAAATCATAAATTCGATAATCGTCGGTGCATCCGTATGTGTTTTTGCTTCCGCAAGCGCTGCTGTAATCTCACTTTCTTTCGTAACACGAATACCGTATGCGCCATAGCTCTCCGCCAATTTTACAAAATCCGGTTCGTAGGGCGGGCATGCCTTATTTGGTCCCTTGCAGTTCGCCGGACAGCTTTTCCGCTTTCTAAGACAGGTAATTTCGTAACGCTTTCCATAGAAAAGCTGCTGCATCTGACGCACCATGCCAAGATACTGATTATTGAACAAACACACAATAACGCCTGTTCCTTCTACCACCGCTGTCGCCAGTTCCTGGATATTCATCTGCATCCCGCCGTCTCCGGAAAGGCATATGACCGTTTTATCCGGGTTCCCGATTTTTGCACCAACGGCCGCCGGGAAACCAAACCCCATAGTGCCAAGCCCACCGGAAGTAATTAACTGCTTTTTCTCATCAATATCCAGATACTGCGTTGCCCACATCTGATGCTGACCTACATCCGTTACAAAAATCCCTTCCGGAAAATTCTCGTTTATCTGCTCTAAGATCATCTGCGGTGTCATTCCCGCATCCCGACGCATCTCCAACGGATTTTCCCGCTCCCACTCGTAAATCCGGTCACACCATTCTCTCGTGTCTTTTTCCTCCGCCCATTCGATAAGTTTATCCAGCGCACTGTTAGCATCTGCAACGATTGGCACGTCTACTACCACATTCCTTGAGATAGAGGCCGTATCAATATCGATATGGATAATTTTTGCATTCGGCGCAAATTCATTCAAATCACCGGTAATCCGGTCGTTAAAACGGGTACCGATAGAAAATAATACATCACACTCACTGACCGCTTTATTCGATGCATATTTTCCATGCATACCGCAGTTTCCAATATATAATGGATGTGTCGTCGGAACCGCTCCTTTTCCCATAATCGTAGTGACTACTGGGATATTCATTTTTTCTGCAAACTTCTGAAGTTTTTTATTGGCACGGGCAATATTGACACCTCCACCTGCCAGAATCAACGGCTTTTCCGCACTCTTTAACAGCTTATATGCCTTTTTCAACTGCCCTACATGTGCGGCAGTATTAATCTTATATCCTCGGATATCTACATGCTCCGGGTATTCTGCCGGTCCTGCTTCTACCTGAATGTCTTTGGGAATATCTACAAGAACTGGCCCCGGCTTTCCGCTCTTTGCAATCTGGAATGCCATCTTGATGATTTTTCCCAAATCTTCTCTCTTTCGAACAGTAACACCATACTTTGTAATGCTTCTGGTCATACCGACAATATCCACTTCCTGAAAAGCGTCATTTCCGATGAGATTTAACGGCACCTGCCCGGTAAAGCACACAAGCGGTATACTGTCATAATGGGCATCTGCCAGTCCGGTAATCGTATTTGTCGCCCCAGGACCGCTGGTGACAAGGCAAACACCTACTTTTCCGGTGGATTTTGCATATCCCTCTGCTTCATGAACAAGTGCCTGCTCATGACGTGGAAGGACGACTTTGATATCATCCTGCTTATATAATTCATCCAATAGGTCTGTCACCATTCCGCCCGGATAGCCGAATACCGTATCGACTCCTTCTTCCTGTAATGCCTTTACAAATAATTTTCTGCCTGTGATATCCATAGGTCCTCCTCCTTTTTATCTTTGATTATCCGATTAATCCCACACATTTTAACAGGTAAATCCAGCCTGTCAGGGTAAATGCCGCAAAAAGCGTGGTTGTTACGACGATACTGGCAGTCAGTACGCCGTCATTGTTCATATTTTTTGCCATAATATAGCAACTCGGTGTCGTCGGAGCAGCCAACATGATTAAAATGCCGATTATTTTTTCCCCGTCAAAACCCATTGTCGCAGCAATCGGAATAAATACCAGCGGCTGAACGATAAGTTTAATTAAGGAAGCAGCAATCGTGGGCTTTATCTTTGCAAGTGCCTTCCTTCCCTCAAATCCGGCTCCCATAGCAACCAGTGCAAGCGGCGTCGCCATCTTTGCTACATTATCTACTGTTTTGTCTATAATGACCGGGAAATCCATTCCGATAAGCGATACGATAAGCCCCAGAAAAATTGCAATAATAATCGGATTTTTCAAGATATTAATTCCCGCCTGCTTTATCTTGCTTGTATCCTTTCCTTTTTCCGCAGCGTTTCCTTCCTCGTTCGCCTCAAAGGTCAACACGATTACGGAGTAAATATTATAAAGAGGGACTGCTCCTATTATCATGAGCGGTCCCATGGCCGAATTTCCATAAATATTTTCGATAAAAGCCAGCCCCATCACGGCTGCACTGCTGCGGAAGGATGCCTGCACAAAAGCTCCCCGCATACTCTTATCCTTTAAAAACAATCTTGTGCCGCCCCAGATTGCCCAGAAGCAAATAGAACTTGCAATGGCACAAAACAGTACATATTTCAAATCAAATACTGCTTTTATATCCACCGAAGAAATATCCCGAAACAGCATAAAAGGCAGCGTAACCTTAAAGTTAAATTTGTTCGCCACCATCACAAAATTGTCATCTAACATGCCAATCTGTTTTAAAAAATAGCCCAGCACCATGACTAAAAAAATCGGCAGAGTCACATTGATGCTGTAAATAAAATTTTCCATTTTTTATCTATGCCTCTTTTTGATAGGTCAAAAAGAAATATTCTAAATCAAAACAGGTATGTTCTTCACTTTCCTTTACAACCTTCCATTCTTTCCGTTCATCCAGATTCGGGAAATAGGCATCTGCCGTATAAGAATACGCAATCTTGGTAATATATGCCTTATCGCATTCATCCAGCAAAAGACGATAAATACTTTCTCCGCCGATTACAAATATATCGTCACTGTCATATTTTTTTAACTCCTCATGCAGCTCATCCAGACTATGTACAACAGTCGCTCCCTCCACCTGATAAGATGGATTTGCGGTAAGCACGATGTTTGTCCGGTTCTTAAGCGGCTTTTTGCCAGGGAAACTCTCTAATGTCTTTCTCCCCATAACAACAACCTTTCCGGTTGTGGTCTCACGGAAAAATTTCATATCCTCAGGTATACTGGCAAGCAGTTTATTCTGATTGCCGATGGCCCAGTTTTCATCTACAGCTGCAATTAAATTCATAAGTATTCTCCCTCCCTTTACACCGCGACCGGAATATTTTTAATCTGCGGTCCTGTCACATAATCATCCAGTCTTACGTCCTCTGGCGTGAACTGATAAAAGTCTTTGATTTCCGGATTCAGCCAGAACTTCGGTGCCGGGTGTGTCTCTCTTGTTATTAATTCCTCCACTAACGGAATGTGGCGGTCATAAATATGCGCATCCGCAATCACATGTACCAGTTCTCCCACCTGCATATCACAGACCTGTGCCAACATATGAACCAGCACGGCGTACTGGCATACATTCCAGTTATTTGCTGTTAAGATATCCTGCGAACGCTGATTTAAAATTGCATTTAAGGTCAGTTTATCCTCGCCCTTTTTCTGCGTCACATTAAATGTCATGCTGTAAGCGCAGGGATATAGATTCATTTCATGCAAATCCGCATGAACATAAATATTTGTTAAAATACGGCGGCTGAACGGATTGTGCTTCAAATCATAAATAACACGATCCACCTGATCCATCATGCCCTCTTTATACTGATGCTTCACACTCATCTGATAGCCGTATGCCTTTCCAATAGAGCCTGTCTCGTCCGCCCACTCATCCCAGACATGGCTATTCAACTCATGGATGTTATTCGACTTTTTCTGCCAGATCCAGAGCATTTCATCTGTGCAGCTTTTGATTGCCGTCTTTCTTAATGTAATTGCGGGAAATTCCTTTGAGAGGTCGTAGCGGTTCACCACACCAAACTTCTTAATTGTGTAGGCACTGCTGCCGTCCTCCCAATGGGGACGTACCTTTTCTCCTTCGGTACTCACACCATTTTCCAGAATGTCTTTGCACATATCGATAAAAATCTGATCTGCTAAGCTCATGTTCGTCTCCTTATCCGTAAACAGAATTTTTCAAATAAAATTGTGATTGTTATTAATTTACTATTTTTCCCGCACTTATTCAAGTATTTATTTTAATCTATTTCTCAATATAAATTGGATTCGTGTAATATTGATTACCCTGCGTGTCCGTGATACGGAACAGACAACAATAATTTGTAATTTCCTCCGGTGTCTGCATTCTGACCGTATAATCATCAGAAAGTGTAAGCCACTCTCCCACACCGGAATTCGATTCCCACTCATCAAACGGTGTCACGCTTCCATCCTCATTAAATCCAATTTTCCTTGCAAACAGGTAAGCGCACACTTCATCTCCCGGATTTAATGTCACCTGGTTTTTTGTCGGAAACAGTGTTGAATCCGTATCAATCTCACTGTAGAAACCAATCAGTTCTCCATCCGGATGTGCCTCATCCACGCGAATATGCGCATACACATTTTCCGGGTAATCCGCTCCGTTTCTCCAGAGCATAAGCGGAACTTCATATTTTTTATAGCCGTCGCCACTCTCAATCTCCAGCGCACAGCATGCAATCTCCTCACCGGAGGAATCTACCAGATAAAAACGCTTTCCGTTAAAATTCGTACTTAACTTATGATCTGATGACAATGAAACATCGCTAGAGAGCATCCACAAAATATAGGTTCCTGGATATCCATCATCCTCTGCCCATAACTGATAATCAGCATGACCCAGGTTGTTTGTCTGTTCTTCGGTAAGCTGTACATAATATTCACCCGGTTCTGCCTCATCTTCTTCGGGTGCTGTCTCACTCATATCCCAGTCTGATATCGGCTGTCCGGACAGCGTGGCCGTGAAATTCTTTACAAATCCAACATAATTCCGGCTGAAACCGGTTTCACTGTAAATATCCAGCCATTTCTCCACATATTGCTTATTTTCATATGGGAAATAAATTGCCATACCATGCGTAAGCGGCACATTCGATTCCTGCGCCACCACACAGTCTGAGATTGCTGTCTTTAATTCCTGCGCTTCCGTAGGATAAAAAGTCTCCATTTTTTCACATAAATCATATAAATCTACAGTATCATAAAAGGTATTCTCGCTGACTTTTCCAAAGGTCTTTGTCTGATCTCTGATTTTCGCAATCTTGGAATACCCGCCTTCTTTCAATTCATTTTCAGCAACCGCAACAAAATTATCCAGTTTTTCAATAACCGCATCTGTTTTGGAAAGATCCATACAGGATAACGTATACTCCGGCACATGTTTATAACTTTCTTCATAATAGCTGCCATAGGAATCCAGAATACACTGTGCGGCATCTTCTCCGCCATAACATGCTCCGTCTGACATCGCACCTAAAAATTCATAATTCCATCCATCACCTGCCTCCATTTCCTCTGAGGCAATCATATATTCCGAATAGCCGGATAACACATCCGCCACTTCGATCATTCCCATCAGGCAGGCATCAAAACCTACCCAGGCAAACTTTTTACCATCATCCGCCATCCACGTATCTGCCAGCGCTTCGTTCAGTTCCGGCATGGACAGCGTATCATAATTATAATTTTCATCCGCGCCGTAGCCTAAAATCGCCCCGCCGCCATGATTCCAGAGTACCAGGCCATAATCCTCTGCCGGGTACGACTGATATGCAAAATTCACAAAATCTGACAGTGTGGAAGGTTCTGCCATATCCTCCTCACCTAAGGAATACACTTCCTTCAGTCCATCTTGTTTCACCTCAAAAACAGTACAGGAATCATTTGGAATTTCTTCGGTCCACCAATGGCTGGTACCACCAGTACAGATTAACACCGTCATTTCATCCTCATCAAATCCGCTATACTGCATTTCCTCGATATCTGCGGTTGCCATACCGCCTTCTGACTCTAAATCCGAACCCACCATGTAGACCATAACAACTTCTTTTCCGGAAGGCGAGCCGGATACCGATGCTTCCCTCTCCTGTCTTTCTTCCTTATGCTCTTTTTCGGATTGGGTCTCCCCGTTTGATTCCCTCTCCGTTTTCTGCTGCATTGCTCTTGCGTCCTGTCTGCCGCAGCCTGCCGGCAATAAACAGAAGCAAAGCATCAGTATCAAACTCTTTTTTTTCATAATTCTCTCCTTCCTCGTTTTCCCGCGCATTTTTCAGACGATGTCGTATCCGCCATACTTTTTTGCGCAGGAGGCATAAGCATGCATATGCGCAATCATATAAATAGATAGCTTAATAACTTTTCATAACTGCTCCCGCATTTCATAACTCAACTCATAACTCCTTTGATTGCAATCATACATAATACCCGACTGCCTAAAAAAAGGTTTCAGTTTTTTAAAATTTTTTCTAACATTTCTTCAAAATCTTCTTTTTCCATATGACTGGCGATTAGATAGACATGCACGTTCTCCATATCAAAAGCGGCAAAAAAGCGGCTCTCTTTTAAATTCTGTCCCAGATATACTTCTCGTTTTTCCACCCGGGAAGCCTCTGACATTAGTTCTTCCGGTGCCAGTTCTTCCGTATCTGACAACTCTACTTCAACCGGACTGCCGCCCACCTCATAATACAGAGATACTTTACTTCCTCCTTCGCCTTCTACTTCTCCTTTTATCAGAGTTCCGTCCGGTATCAACTTTTCAAAATCCATTCCAAGCTGTTTTTCGTATTCTTCCAGAGTCATTTCCGGTTCATCTTCTTCTAGCATCGCATTTTCTCTGAAACTCTTTTCTTCTACTTTCTGGTAATTCAGTTCATTTGCTGCCGGATAAACCTGCACTAACACCGTAAGTGCCGCGGCTGCCGCAACTGCCGTCATACCAATAGCACAGATTCTTTTTCCAGACACTTTCCTTTTCCTTGCACCACTCTGTTTTTCTTTCGTTTCTGCTATTCTTTGTTCTTCTGCCTGTACTTTTTTTAACGTATCTGCAATTAAGGATTCCGGAGCATGCTGATTATCTACATATTTTTTATATTCTTCCATTCCCATATTCCTCCTTCAGCTTTTCATTTAACAGCTTTCTTCCTCTTGCAAGCCAGGTTTTTACAGTGGCTTCTTTCGTATCCAATATACCTGCAATATCTTTGACGGCAAGCTGTTCATAGTAAAATAAGTGTATGACCTGCCTGTACTTTTCCGGAAGCTCCCGCACTGCCTCATAGACATCTGAAAAATCTTCCTGTTCTGTCGGTTCTTCCATCAGCATCGCATCCTCGTAAGAAGCCCGTTTTCGGTTCCACGAGGATGTGGCAACGCTTTTGCACTGGTTAATCGTCACACGTATCAGCCATGCTTTTAAATGTTCCTCACTTATAATACTTTCCTTATACTGAACAAGTTTCAAAAAAACCGTCTGAAATACATCTTCTGCCGTTTCTTTATTATTTGTGTTCAGACATGCCAGCCGATATACCATGTCCGCATATGTTCGAACAGCTTCCTCTGTATCTACTTCATAATCTCCTGTTTTCGCCATATGTACTTTTTTCCTTTCCCAAACATTCAACCACGTTTCCATGAAACAAGGTCTTTCCAATGATATAAAAATATGCCTGCCCATAGGCAGACATATTATTCTAACATATATGGTTAAAATCCTGCAACCATTCTTTCCCTTCCGAAAATCCCTTTCCCACGGCATTTCCAAGTTCCCAGTACTGGTTGTCCATTGCGTATATCAGTGGATTTATTTTTCCGGTATCCGGTTTTCCCTCCGTCAGACATTCCTCCGACACATAGGTTTCTTCCACTTCTGCTATAAAAATCTCCATATTTTGAAGCTGTATGGTCTGAATCACGTTACACGCCAGATTAACCGGGCATTCCTGTATCAAAGGTATCTTGCCCGTTTTTCCAAAGCAGGTTTCAAATACTTTTGATTTATCCTTCTGTTTCCCTGAAACCATTCCGCAATAATCTGCCTGCTTCATTTGTGCCACAGACGGAATATTAATGCTGAAGCAACCGTTTTCATGTACACCCTGATTCAAATAATGTTCCTTTTCC
>CAMBKU010000076.1 GCA_945868305.1 uncultured Lachnospiraceae bacterium
AGAATACCGCAGAAAATGCCCCTTGTTGCACTCTCTACGGTATCTTATTATAAATATTTCGTTTGCAATTGTCAACCACAAGTAATTTTGTGGTTCACATTCTATCGTTACAAAGAAAAAAGTCTGATACACTTATCCTATCAGCCCCTGTATCTTTGGCATACACTATCCTGCTATACGCTTACTCTCCATCTGTGCCATTTCCTCTGCCGTAGCCGTATCTTCATTTTCCTGCCGGATGATTGTAAGCGCGCTATAGCATCGCATATCCATCAGATCAATATCAGAACCATCTACAAGCCGTACAACAGGACGCAGAATTGCATGACGATTGTTTCGCACAATCACGCCTTTCCTGCCATCGGACAAAATGACCTCCATTCCCTTTGGATAGACTGGTACATATTGCATGAATGCGTTCACTACTTCGGCATCAAACATGGTTCCGCTTCTGGCCATCAGATATTCAATCACTTCGGAACAAGCATATGCTTTCTTATAGGAGCGCTTTGAGGTCAATGCATCGTACACATCCACCACATGCAGTATCTTGGCAAAGGGATTAATCTTATTACCTTTTAATCCCATGGGATAACCTGTACCATCTTCGTTTTCATGATGACATAAAACACCAATACGGATATTAGAAGAAAGTTCAAGACGATCTGCCAACAAATCATAAGATTTCTGCGGATGTTGTTTTACCAGTTCATATTCATGTTCGGTCAAACGGGAAGGCTTGTTAATAATCTCCGACGGAACTTCTAGCTTTCCCATATCATGGAACATTCCGGCAATACAAAGTTCCTTCAAATCATCCGCATCAAGTCCCATTCCCATCCCAACGACTGTTGCCAAAACAGCGACATTGACCGAATGCTGATAGGTATAACTATCATAAGAACGTAAATCAACCATATCGATAGAAATGGATTCTGCACTCAGAATCCGTTCTACAATTTTCTCTGCCACGCTCCGCGCTTCATCCAAATCCATTTTCTGAATGGATTGACATGCTTCACTGCGCATTTCTGCAGAAATAATATCATCAATGTGAATATCTTTCGTAAAGCTATCCTGCACATAAATGCCCGGATAACCCAATTGTTTTAGTCGTGTAATGAAAAGTTCTGTCAGTTTTTTTCCCTGACACAGAAGTATGTTATCGTTGATGTCATAAATATCCTTTCCGACAATCATGCCAGAGGTTACAGCTTCAATCGGTAGATACCTCATTAAATCTTTTCTCCCTTTTTGTAAAACATTAACTTATAATATAAAACACCACTATTATACCATGTTTTCCAGATATTGGAATAACCTACAATTTTTTCTCTGTTTTCCTCATTTTTTTACCTTTATCGTACTTATTTTTCGTTTTTTTGACGGCATTTTATGATGTTTTTATTATTTTTTCAACAATCAAGGTATCGCCTTTTACCCGAAACTTAATTTCGAACCCGGCAAAAACAAAACCATAGATTCTCGTTTCATCCTTTTGATAGGATGGTCTTGGATCTTCCGAAAGTACAGAAAAAAGTGCTGCCCGCTTCTCCTCCGGGAAAACAGCAAGCACTTCCTTTGGACAGGAAACTTTAAGCGCGTAATCCTTTACCTTCTCAGCAAATCCTCCCTTTGCATCAAAAACAGCCTCAATATGAGGAAGGTAAGGTTTGATATCATAAATTGGCGTACCATCCATCAAATCTGCCCCTGCAACATGCAAAACATTGCCCCATTGATTGGTGTGTTCAATTTCTTCCAATTTCACAAGGGAAAGTCCAATGGGATTCGGACGAAATGGCGAACGTGTCGCAAACACGCCCACTCGCGTATTTCCGCCAAGCCGTGGCGGTCTCACAGTCGCAGACCATTCTTTACCGACATTTTCTGAAAATCCCCAGACCAGCCAGAGGTGAGAAAATTCCCGGATGCCCCGCAGGGCCTCCGGATTTCTGTATTCTTTTTCAAATATGACTGTCGCCTTTAATTCCGAAATCAGATTTCCCTGTCTTGGAATTCCGAACTTTGTCGGAAAATCTGTATGAATATAGGCAATTGGTTTTATTTCCATAGCTTGCACTTTCTACTCTGTTTTCTCACTCCAAAAGTCCACAGGCTCATAATCCTGCAGTTTTGCAAGAAATCCGAGTTCCTGCAGTCTTTCCTGTATCATATCAAGTATTTCTTCACTGTCTGCCACAATCGTATGATAGTGATATCCGGATGTCACATTTTTCAAAAGTCTTGATTTTCCGGAACTTAAATCATCCAGATACTCCTTTATATCCATGCGGGATTTTATATTCATGTCCGCTTTTACCACTCCGTAAACCTTGTGATAAACAAAAACGTTTTTTACTTTTCCGCCCATATCCACAATGGTATTGAGTTCTTTTTCCACTTCCTCATCCGAATGAATCACTTTAAGCACCCGGATGGCTTCTTTCTTTTTCTCTACGAGATAACCGCGATTCGTAGAATAGATGGAATAACCATTTGCACGAAGCAATGCCATGTCCTGAACGATGACCTGTCTGCTGACCTGCATTTTTTTTGAAAGCATCAGACCAGAAACCGGTTTTTCGCTCTTTTCCAGAATCCGGATAATTTCTTTTCTTCTGTCTTCTCCATTCATGCCTGAAACTCCCTTTCTACTGTTTGCCTGTTCTCTTTTGTGCCTACACTGCATGCAGATTTTTTAACGAAATATCCATAATTGGTGCAGAATGGGTAAGCGCACCACTGGAAATATAATCTACGCCAAGATCGGTAAGCCTTGCGATATTTTCCTTTGTTACGTTTCCGGAAACCTCTACCTCCGCTTTACCACAGATAAGCTCCATTGCCGTTTTCATATCTTCATGGCTCATATTATCGAGCATGATGATATCTGCTCCTGCTTCCACGGCTTCTTTTACCATATCCAGATTTTCTACTTCCACTTCAATCTTCCTTACAAACGGTGCATATTCCTTTGCCATCGTAATCGCTTTCTTTACGCCGCCTGCAGCACCGATATGATTGTCCTTTAACAGCACTCCATCAGAAAGATTGTATCTGTGGTTGTTTCCGCCACCGATACGGACTGCATATTTCTCAAAAATGCGGTTGTTTGGTGTAGTCTTTCTGGTATCCAGAAGTTTCGTCTTTGTTCCCTTTAATAAAGATGCTACAGAATGTGTATAAGTAGCGATTCCACTCATACGCTGCAAATAATTTAATGCCGTACGCTCACCACACAAAAGGGTACGAATGTCGCCATAAACCTTTGCCATAAGCTGCCCCTTTTTTACTTCGTCTCCATCTTTTACATAAAATTCGACCTTTGTATTTTCATCCAACAGCGTAAATGTCCGCTCAAACACCTGCAAGCCACAAATGATGCCGTCCTCCTTACAGATTAAATCCACCTCACCTGCCTGCGGATGCGGCATAACGCTGTTTGTGGATACATCTTCACTCGTGATATCTTCTTTTAACGCACTTAAAATAAGTGGATCTACATTTAATTTTAATGTTACCTGATCGTACATAACCTACCTCTTTCCTATTTTTATCTGTTAAGCTGATTTTGACTTTTCATTCGCCTTTTCAATTTCTTTTAGGACCTGCTTTTTGTATGACTCCTCCAATAATGTCGTATTGGAATAATTATCCAAATCCACAGACTCTAATATTTCTTCATTCTTCCGCACCAGAGGGTAATTGAGCTGCATATCCTTGGCTGCACGCTTTGCAAATACCAGACTTTCTAACAGAGAATTGCTGGCAAGGCGGTTTTTACCGTGAACGCCGTTGCATGCCGTTTCGCCTACTGCGTAGAGCTGTTCCATGGAAGTACGGCTCCTGTGATTAACCTTTATGCCTCCCATGAAATAATGCTGTGCCGGAACCACCGGAATGCATTCTTTGGTTACGTCATAACCCATTTCTCTACAATGTTCTACAATATTTGGAAAATGTGACTCTAATTCTTCTTCCGGAATCGTACGCAGATCCTCCCAGACAAATTCGGTCTGGTCTTTCTCCATCTGCTCAAAAATTGCCTCTGTCAAAAGGTCACGGGGAAGCAGTTCATTGACAAAACGGTTCATATTTTTGTCATAAAGCTTTGCGCCCTCGCCCCGGACAGATTCCGAAATAAGGAAACTGCGGTCTTCCGGCTTTTCGGAATACAGCGTGGTCGGATGAATCTGTACATAGTTGATATCCTTTAATTCAATATGATGGCGGATCGATACCGCCAGGGCATCTCCGGTGAGATGACGGAAATTCGTGGAGTGGCGGTACAGTCCGCCGACGCCACCAGTCGCAAATACGGTATAATCCGCTTCCACTTTTTCCAGACTGCCGTCTGAACGGCGGATAACCGCTCCGTAACAAATATTTTCCCGACAAATAATATCAATCATGGTCGTATGCTCTAAAATTGTCACATTCGGCTGTTTTTGTACTTGTGCCAGAAGCTTGCTTGTGATTTCCCTTCCGGTAATATCCTCGTGGAACAAAATACGTTTCGTGGAATGAGCACCCTCTCTGGTAAATGCCAGTTCTCCGTTTTCATCCCGTTTAAAGTCCACACCATAGGAGAGTAAATCCTTCACCACATCTCTGGAAGAACGTATCATAATATCCACAGATTTTTTATCATTCTCATAATGCCCTGCTTTCATAGTATCTTCAAAGTAACTGTCATAGTCGCTGTCACTTTTTAGCATACACATACCGCCCTGGGCAAGAAAGGAATCACTGCTCTCCAAATCCGATTTTGTAATGATTGTAATTTTTTTATCTGACGGAAGCTGCAATGCACAGTACAGGCCAGAGCATCCGCTCCCTATAATCAATACGTCTGTTTTCATCATTCTTTTATTTTGCCAGTGCGAGCATCCGCTCCAAAGGAAGCATTGCTTTCTTTCTTACTTCGTCACTGACGAATACCTCGTTTTCTTCATTTTTTAGTACGTTTGCAATTTTCTCTAAGGTGATTGTCTTCATATCGGAACAGACCTGATGATCCGTCAGGGTATAAAACTGTTTGTCCGGATTTTCCCTTTTTAATTCATAGAAAACGCCGTTTTCTGTTCCTACGATGAATTCCTTCTTTTCACTCTTTGTTGCATAGGCAATAATACCGGAGGTGCTTCCTATGTAATCCGCTTCAGTAAGAACTTCCTTTTTACATTCCGGATGAACCAAAAACTCCGCACCTGGATGCGCCGCCTTTGCTGTCTTCACCTGCTCTGCTGTCATCGCCGCATGAACCGGGCAGTAACCCTCATTTAAAATAATATTTTTTTCCGGCACCTGTTCTTTTACATACCATCCCAGGTTTCCGTCCGGAATAAAGAAAATGTTCTTGTTTGGCAAACTTTTCACAATCTTTACCGCATTGGCTGAGGTAACACACACATCTGAATGCATCTTTAATTCCGCTGTGGAATTGATGTAACAGACAACTGCCAGATCCTCATAATCCTGTTTCATCTGCTCAATTTTTTTCACATCCGCCATATGTGCCATCGCACAATCCGCCGATGCGTCCGGCATAAATACTCTTTTTTCGGGATTTAAAATTTTTGCACTCTCTCCCATGAAGGAAACCCCTGCAAAAACAATCTGCTCTGCATTAGTTTCCGTGGCAACTCTGCTTAAATAGAAGGAATCCCCTATGTAGTCCGCTATCTCCTGTACCTCATCATTTACATAATAATGTGCCAGAATGACTGCGTTCTTTTCCCTTTTCAACGTTTGTATTTCATCAACAACCGACATTATACGCCTCCTTGAATCCTGATTTGTAAAACATATGTATAATATACAAAAATGTAATTTCGTGTATTATAGCACGTTTCAATCTAACTGACAAGACACCTGTCAAACAATTATGTTGACAGGTGTCTTGACCAAGAAAGCCTTTAATACCGCAGCTTAATATTTGACAGCGTCACCGGAACTTCGTATCCGTTATAGCTCATATATTGCTGCATTCCCTTCTGCGCCAGATCAATATGGTTTTTTGGTGCCACCATAACACTTTCAATCGGCAGTTTTCCGTTTTTTCCATCTCCGTTTACGGAGATTTTTAAATACGGCAGTAAAAATCCGTCCTTCTCACGGAAAAATACTTCTTTTTTCTTGTCGCTTTTGAACACAAACCGATACTCATGCTCCTCTTTAAATTCTTCCTGTTTGAAGAACATGGCATAGATACTTACCGCTTTGCGGAAAGTAACACAGAATTTTTCAAATAAGACGGGAGTCTTTTTTCCCTCTCTCATAATATCCTCAAAGGTACTGGACAATTCTCCCGGAATGATTCGAACCAGAAGTTCCCTCAAAATCCGTTTTTGTTCGTCAAAATCATATATAACAAAACCATCATATACCAGCATGTTTTCTCTGGAAATACAGTTTATAATATTTTTGCTGGAAAGCCCGATATTATAACCTGTCGAATCACCAAACTCTGCCCAAAGCGTAATGCTGTCTGCACAGGTGGAAAAGGAAAGCACATAATATTCCTTGCTTTTTCTGTAATTATCGCTTTCCTCATCCACGGCAAAAACCCGCTTTAGTTCGTCACGCCAAGCTGCATTGCTCATTTCATCCAATATACTTTCTATAACTGTCCAGATATAATCAAACTCATTGCTGTCGTTTAAAAAACTGCTGTCGGTGGCAAAAAACGTCTTCTCCCGGATAATGCCCTGCACACCGGAGCACTTTGTGTAGTGATAAAGCTTCTGGTCTTCCCTGATCTTTTCAAGGTGAATCAGTTTTTTCGTCTTCATCCTTCCTCCTAACAGATTTTGTTTCCGTTTGCCGTCATCTTAAAACGCATGCCCAAAACCTCTGCAGCACGTTTGCACATAAGCATCCTTTGCAAAAATATTTCAAAATAATCCATCATGGAACAGATCGTTTCATCCAGACGGATTTCAAATAAAATTGTTCTTTTCTCCACCTGAATTTCCAAATTGGAAGAAATGACCGCATAATTTACCTGGTCATGCTTGTCAAACCGTTCCTTTGCCTTGTTACGCACACGGTTTCTACGCACATCCGTTTTGTCTGCCAGAATAAGCGCCGCAGAAATCGGGTTGATTGCACATCCTGTTGCCTCATCATGGGAACCAATGGCATTCATGACCAGTGCAATCTCTGTATAACTCATCCCACGTTCCTTTAAAATATCTTTCGCCAGAAGCGCTCCCAAATGGGCATGATCGTTGCGATTAACGCAATTTCCGATATCATGTAGATAGCCCGCGATTTTTGCAAGCTCAATATCTCGCTTCCCATAGTTCAATTTTTGCAGAATTTTTCCGCCTTTGGTCGCCACAATCAGCGCATGTTCCGCTGAATGATCCGTATAGCCTAAAGTACCGAGCATTTCATTTCCCTGACGGATATATTCGTTGACTTCTTCCAAATTTTTGATTTCTTTATAAGTTACCTGACACATTTCTTTTCCTTCTTTTTCCTTTTTTCAATACTAACTTTATCAATATATCAGGTAAGAAACTATCCTATTTATGAAAAATTAACGTAAAAACTCTGTAAAAATCCGGTTTCAGACGTAATTTTTCCGCAATCCCTTCGGGTAGTGGTTCTTTATGATACCACCAGCCATTTTTCCCCATCCGGTACTGTACCCGTCCACTGTAATGAGATACCAGCCCTTCTCGCCTTCCCGGTTTAAGGTCTGACCATTTAGATAGCTTCTGATTTCACTGCCATCCGAAGACAAATCGACCGAATATTTCACACCCGCCGGATTTAACGCCAGTGCCAGTGCATGGGAAGGCTCAAAGCGATTTTTCTTTGCTGTGCCCAGATGCAGCCCCGGACGCAACACTTTTAAGCCTTTTAATGTCGGTGTTCCTTCCGGTGCCAGATAAATCTGGTCGCCGAATTTTAACAGAGTACCTGTTAATTTTTTCTTTAAAAATTGTTCTGAAAACTCCAGATATTCTTTACAGTCTTTCTCCTTAAGCCCTTCCTGTTCACCATTTTTACAGTATCCGCGATAACCGCTCTCCGCCTCTTTAGACTTTTCGAGAACTGCCAGATAATGTCCCTCTCCCTCCAGTTTATGAGGCCAGAGACGAATGGTATCCTCGATTCCTTTTGCCGGATTTTTTGTCCACTCTGGCACACCGCCTGACATACCGTTTCTTTTTTCCACCTTTACAATAAAAAATTCCGGATGTCTCTCAAGGAATCGGCTGACACTGCCCTCATTCTCATCCGGCGCAAAGGTACAGGTAGAATAGACTATCCGTCCGCCCGGACGCAGCATGGATGCTGCACAATCCAGAATCCCCGCCTGCCTTTTTGCACAGAGCACCACATTTTCCGGACTCCACTCCGCCCCGGCGTCCTCATTTTTGCGGAACATTCCTTCACCGGAACAGGGCGCATCCACTAAAATCCGGTCAAAATATTCTATAAAGTATTCCGCCAGAGACTCCGGTGTCTCGTTTGTTACCAGCGCATTTTGTATGCCCATTCGCTCAATATTTTCAGAAAGTATCTTTGCCCTTGTCGGATGAATTTCATTGGCAATGAAAATCCCTTCCCCCTTTAGCGAAGCTCCAATCTGCGTGCTTTTTCCACCGGGCGCCGCACATAAATCCAAGACACGCTCTCCCGGTTTTACACCCAGATATTCTGCCGGAGCCATAGCACTCGGCTCCTGGATATAATATACCCCTGCTTCATGGTAAGGATGCTTGCCCGGCTGATCTTCTTTCCCGTAATAATAGCCATGCTCTGCCCAGGGCACCGCTTTTAACGTAAAAGGCGCCCTGCATACAAACTCCTCCTCATTTACTTTTAAAGGGTTTACACGAAGCGCCTGATATTTTTCCTTCTCGTAACTTTCTAAAAATGCCGGATATTCTTCGCCCAACATTTTCTCCATTCTTATTTGAAACTCTTTCGGTAACATATTTATATCCTCATCAAATTTGACATCATACAAACCTTCTCTGCTCCGGCATCCAAACACTCCTGCATATTGCCCTCATGAATGCCTCCAATGGCATACACTGGAATCTTTACGCTGTCACAGACTTCCTTCAGATAGGAAATTCCCCTCGGTGGTATACCTTTTTTGCAATCCGTCGCAAATATGTGTCCGGCCGTCAAGTAAGATGCACCTAACTGCTCACATTCTTTTGCTTCTTCCGGCGAGTGTACAGAAACACCGAGATACGCAAACTTCCTTTTCTGTTCTTCAGTCAGAGATAAAAAAGCCTGCATCGGCAGATGAAGTCCCGCCGGTTTCATCGGACATTCACCTGCCTGTACTTTCTCACACAATGTTACGGCTGTCTCATAAAAGCTGTGCAAAACACAGTCTGCCCCATATTGTTTACAAATGGCAAGTACCTGTTTCGCCAGCATTTCGTATTCCTTGGCAGACAGATCCTTTTCCCGGAGAATAATGGTTTTCACTCCAAGTTTTGCTACTTTTTCTATCTGTGCAGGAAAATCTTCTGCCAGATGCCGATTTGTCACACATACAATCTTTTCTGTATTAAACATAGACATAATCATTTAAGACCGGCTGAAGACCGCCTTCCTCCATATCATGATACATTTTATCAAAGCTTCTGTCATCAGAAATCTCAAACTGTTCATCTCCGGTATCTGCATCCTCTTTTCCGCTGTATTTGCTTTCATGGTCACCGATTCCTGTCGAAACTCCGGCAGAAACTTTAGTGGCTGCAATTTTTACGATACCATCGCGGAAATGCTCCTGCTCTCTGGACGAAACAGTAATCCCAACGTACGGCAGAAAAATGCGGTAAGCACAAAGCACCTGGCAAAGTTCTTTTTCATGAACATCCAGAGGATTTATTTTTTCATTGTTAATAATCGGGCGCAGTCTCGGACAAGAAAGAGAATACTCTACATATGGATATTTCCGCTGCAAATAATAAACATGAAGCGCCGTGGCGAGAGCATCCTTTCTAAAATCGGAAAGTCCCAAAAGTGCAGAGAAGCCAACGCCCCGCATACCGCCCATAATCGCACGCTCCTGTGCCTCAAAACGATACGGGAAAATCCGCTTATGTCCCATCAGATGCAGTGTCTCATATTTATCGGAATTGTAGGTTTCCTGAAACACGGTCACATAATCTGCACCACATTCATGCAGATAGCGATATTCATCACTGTTTACCGGATAAATTTCAAGACCAACGTTACGGAAATATTTTGCTGCAAGTTTGCATGCCTCTCCGATATACTTTACATCACTCATACCCCTACTCTCCCCGGTAAGCATTAAAATTTCCTCAATACCGGAATCTGCAATGACCTTCATCTCTTTTTCAATTTCCTCATAAGTCAGCTTTTTCCGCTTGATATCATTGTAGCAATTAAATCCACAATAAATACAATAGTTTTCACAATAATTTGCAATGTAAAGTGGCGTAAAGATATAGACCGTATTTCCGAAGTGCTTGCTGGTCTCCATCTTTGCCTTTCTTGCCATTTCTTCCAGATGCGGTGCGGCTGCCGGAGATAGAAGTGCCTTAAAATCTTCAATATCGCAGGTTTCATGCATCAGTGCTCGACGCACATCTGCATCCGTATACTTCTCATAGTCATACTCATTCATGGCAGTTAGCACTTTATCCATAACATCAGATTCTATACGTTCCATACCTTCCATATATTCCATATGATTCGTACGTGAAGATGGATCATTCTCCAGACGATGTTTTTTCTCCAACGCCTTTTCGCTCAATTTATTTGAATCAACAAAAAAACTATTTTCTTCCATGACTTTTCCCTCTCTGTTAATCTCTTAAAAATCCGGTCAAAGGATCTGAGGCGGAGGCACCACGTTCCAGTACTCTGCCAAGCCCTGCTAAGTGTGCTGCACGTCCCGCTTCAATTGCCTGTTTGAATGCATATGCCATAGCCGGAATATCTCCTGCGGTGGCAATTGCAGTATTTGCCATAACAGCAGCAGCTCCCATCTCCATTGCCTCACATGCCTGAGAAGGTTTTCCGATACCTGCGTCCACAATAACCGGAAGGTCTATTTCATCAATAAGAATCTGAATAAACTCTTTCGTGGCAAGTCCTTTGTTGGAACCAATCGGGGAAGCTAACGGCATAACTGCCGCAGCTCCGGCATTAACCAGATCTCTTGCGGTATAAAGATCCGGATACATATATGGAAGCACGATAAATCCTTCCTTTGCCAGAATTTCAGTTGCCTTTACGGTCTCATTATTATCTGGCAACAAATATTTGGAGTCTTTCATAATCTCGATTTTCACAAAGTCACCGCAGCCAAGCTCTCTTGCCATTCTTGCAATTCTTACCGCTTCATCGGCATTTCTTGCTCCGGAAGTATTCGGAAGCAAGGTTACACCCTCCGGAATATAATCCAAAATATTCTCCTGCTTTTTGGTATTTGTACGACGGACTGCCAGTGTAATAATTTCTGCTTTTGCATAATCTACTGCCGCTTTAATCAGATCCATAGAATATTTCCCGGAACCTAAAATGAAACGGGATGAAAATTCCTTTCCTCCCAGACAAAATGTATCTTTCTTTTCCATTGT
>CAMBKU010000077.1 GCA_945868305.1 uncultured Lachnospiraceae bacterium
GAAGTTTTCAATTTGGACAAAGTATGTTAGAATTCAAGTAATAAGTAAAAACGCAAAATTTCGAGGAGGAGACACATGAAGGCAGAAAAGGAAAATCTGGATGGACAGATGAATCTTTTTGATGTACTTTCCGGGAAAGTAGAAAAAGAAAGTGAGGCAGAACCGGAGGCAAATGAGCCAGAGGAGGAAAAAGGCGAGTTTTATCCGATTCACCGGAAGGCTGCGGATATGCAGGTCGTTATGCACAAAATTTTTGAAGATATGCTTGAGAAGGAAAAAATCGTTGTTGCGTATCTCGACTATAATGTGATTTACTATAAAGAAAAAGAAAACGAGCCACAGCTTTTGCAGTTTACAAACGCGAAACTTGCAGTAGACCGTTATATGGAAATTATAGAACGGCTACGGGATGATGAGATGTTAATTGAAGACGAAGGCGAACTTGTACTGGAGGATGTTTAAGGAAAAAGACAGTAAAAAATTGACATCATATTTGGTAAGTGCTAATATGAAAAATAATTGGATTAAGAAAAGCTATGAAGGAAAGAGTAGCCGTTACGGAACAGGCAGAGAGAGAAACATTTGGTGGAAGTTTCTTATGGAAAGTGATGGTGAAAACCACTCCTGAGCTGTAGTGCCGAAGGTAGAGTAAGCGTTGCCGTATTTCTGCGTTAAAGAATAGGATTTGTTGGAATCTGAAGTGAAAAATCAAGGTGGAACCGTGCATTTCATGATTAGTATGCACCCTTGGCGATATGAAAATTTGTGTCGCTTGGGGTGCTTTTCTTATTCCAAAAAAGAAATTAAAAGAATAGGAGAATGTGAAATGAAAGTAATTTACAGTGATGGAAATGTGAGAGTGTGCAAGGAGGAGGAGGAATCCGGGATCATCCGTCATACGGCGGCGCATATCATGGCACAGGCGGTAAAACGTCTCTATCCGGGAGCACAGTTTGCTTATGGCCCGGCTACGGAAACGGGCTTTTACTATGACATCGATTTAGGGGAGATGTCATTGACGGAGGAAGAACTATTGGCAATAGAGCAGGAAATGAAAAAAATTGTAAAAGAAAATCTTGCAATCAAGCCGTTTGTTCTTTCACGGGCAGAAGCACTTTCCTATCTGAAAGAGCGCGGGTGGCAGTATAAGGCAGAGCATGTGGAAAATTTGCCGGAGGATTCGGTCATAAGCTTTTTTAAGCAGGGAGAATATGTTGATATGTGTGTTGGCCCGCACCTGTGCTATACAAAGGCACTAAAGGCTTTTCGGCTGACCGGATTGTCCGGGGCCTACTGGAAAAATGATAAAAACAATAAAATGCTTACCCGTATCCGGGGCGTTGCCTTTGCTTCACAGGAGGAATTAGAAGAATACGAAAAGAGAAAAGAAGAAGAAAAAATGAGGGACCACAGGCGGATTGGAAAAGAGATGGAACTTTTTATGCTTTGTGACGAAGCACCGGGTTTTCCGTTTTTTCTTCCCAAAGGAATGGAGCTAAAGAAGGCATTGATTGATTATTGGAGAGAAATTCATGTCAGAGAGAATTATGCAGAGGTTTCTACACCGATGATTATGAACCGTAATTTATGGGAGACCAGCGGGCACTGGGCACACTATAAGGATAATATGTATGCTACAGTTATTGATGAGGATACCTATTGCATCAAACCAATGAACTGTCCGGGAGGAGTAATGGTCTATCGCAGCAGACCGCGCAGTTATAAAGAACTTCCGCTTCGTATCGGAGAACTTGGGGTGGTACATCGGCATGAAATGAAAGGTGCACTGCATGGTTTGTTCCGGGTACGTTGTTTTACGCAGGATGATGCGCATATTTTTCTGTGTCGGGAACAGATTACCGAAGAAATTGTTGGAGTGATAAATCTGATTGATGAGGTGTATGGAAAGTTCGGTTTTTCTTATTTCGTGGAACTTTCTACACGTCCGGCGGACAGCATGGGAAGTGATGAAGACTGGGAGGCGGCTACCGAGGGCTTAAAAGCAGCATTGAAGGCTAAAAATTTGTCTTATAATATCAATGAGGGTGACGGTGCATTTTATGGACCGAAAATAGATTTTCATCTCAGAGATGCTATTGGAAGAACGTGGCAGTGCGGTACAGTGCAACTTGATTTTCAGATGCCTCTTAATTTCAACCTGGAATATATTGACGAAAATGGAGCAAGAAAACGTCCGATTATGGTACATCGTGTCTGCTTTGGTTCTATAGAGCGTTTTATTGGAATACTGACGGAACATTTTGCGGGGAAATTTCCGGTATGGCTTGCACCGACACAGGTAAAGGTGCTCCCGATTTCGGAAAAAACTACGGGTTATGCCAGGGAAATATATGAAAAACTGAGAGAAGAAAAAGTACGCTGCGAACTGGATGAGCGAAATGAAAAAATCGGCTATAAGATTCGAGAGGCACAGAGTATTGACCGTGTGCCGTATATGCTCATTCTCGGACAAAAAGAAGCAGAAAGCGGCACGGTTTCCGTCCGCAGCCGTGATACGGGAGAGACGATAAACATGCCGCTTGAAAGTTTTGTGGATAAACTCTCGTCTGAGATAAAAAAACGTGTATAAAGATTTATTCTGTCACCATTTGTTTGATGCGGGAAAGCGCATTCTGTACTGGAGGCAGCATGATAATAAAAATTGTGATGACGCCTTCGGTCAAAAGATATGAACCGTTGTATACCAGTGAATAGACTGGTGCGCTCATGCCATAATCTGCGGCATAGGTGCCGAAAAAGACCATACCGGATAAAAAAGTAAAAAAGTACCTGCCAAGAAGACTGGTAATATATCCGAGTACCAGTCCGTGTTTCTTTTCATGGAAGAACCCGGAGAGGCCGAGAGCACCGAAAGCCAGTGGATAATCTATAAGTATCTGCGGAATTGTATAAAAAGCCGGTTCTAAGACAAACTGGATCAGACCATAGGCAACGGCAGCAGTGATGCCGACCTTTGGTCCGTACCAGTATCCAATCAATACGATAAAGAGCATGGAAAGCAGCGTGACGGAACCACCCATTGGCATGTGAAACAGCTTAATCATGGAAGTGACGGTAGCCAGTGCAATGGCAGCTGCAGAGCAGACAATCTGTTTGGCTGTGATTTTTTTCATAAATATATTTCCTCCGTATAAAAAATAGTGCTCATGGAAGCGGTTATAATATAGCATCCGGGGCATATTTCGTCAAGCAATACCAGAATTTTACACCTCTATTTTCCTAGATTTTTCAAGGGTTTTCGGAGATTTACTTTGGAAAATTAAAAAATATCAGTTGACAGATTCTTACAAATAGAATATAGTTTGATAAGCAAATAGTTTGACAATCAAAATATTTGAAAGGCAAATAATTGTCGAAAACATGTAAAGGCGAAAAGGAGAATACATATTATGTTAGAAAAGTTAACAGAAATCATTAAGGAACAGTTAAATTTAGACGACGTAGAGGTTACCGAAAGCTCTAACTTCAAGGATGATCTGGGTGCAGATTCCTTAGATTTATTTGAATTGGTTATGTCTTTAGAGGAAGAATTCGGCGTAGAAATCCCGTCTGAAGATTTAGAGAAGATTGCAACGGTTGGAGATGTTGTAAATTACTTAAAAGACCACGGCGTAGAAGAATAAGCCGCAAAAGGAAAGAGGAAACAGGATGAAGACAAGAATAACAGAACTTCTTGGTATTGAATATCCGATTATCCAGGGTGGTATGGCATGGGTGGCAGAGCATAATCTTGCAGCTGCCGTAGCAAATGCCGGAGGACTCGGACTCATCGGGGCAGCCAGTGCTCCGCCGGAAGTCGTTAGAGAAGAAATCCGCAAGGCAAAAGAATTGACAGATAAGCCGTTTGGTGTAAATGTAATGCTTTTAAATCCGAATGCTGAGGAAGTGGCACATGTTGTCGTGGAAGAAGGCGTAAAGGTTGTTACCACAGGTGCCGGAAATCCGGGCAAATTTATGGATTTATGGAAAGCAAACGGCGTAAAGGTCATTCCGGTAGTGGCAAGCGTTGCCATGGCAAAAATGATGGAACGTGCCGGAGCGGATGCAATCGTGGCAGAAGGAATGGAATCCGGTGGACATATTGGTTCCCAGACAACCATGACTTTGGTACCGCAGATTGTGGATGCGGTTTCTATCCCGGTCATCGCCGCAGGTGGAATTGCAGATGGCAGAGGCTTTGCAGCAGCAAAAATGCTTGGTGCGGAAGCTGTTCAGATGGGGACGGCATTTGTCGTAGCAAAAGAATCCATTGTACATGAAAATTACAAGCAGAAAGTCATTAAGGCAAAAGATATTGATTCCGAGGTCACCGGAGCTTCCACCGGACATCCAATCCGCGTGCTGCGCAATAAGATGACCAGAGAATATTTAAAGAAAGAGCAGGAAGGAGCTTCTTTTGAGGAATTGGAGCTTCTTACCCTTGGTTCTTTAAGAAAGGCGGTCATGGAGGGCGACGTGGTAACGGGAAGCGTCATGGCAGGTCAGATTGCAGGTATGATTAAAGAAGAAAAGACCTGTAAGGAAATCATTGAAGGAATTATGAATGAAGCGGAAGAGCTTCTTTCAAAATAGCATAATTTTGTGCAGCAAAAACAGGAGTGAAAATCATGGGAAAAACAGTATTTATGTTTCCGGGTCAGGGTGCCCAGTATGTTGGAATGGGAAAAGAATTTTATGATACAATTCCGGCATGCAAAGAGGTTTATGATCTGGCATCCAAAGCATCAGGGCTTGACATTGCAGCTCTTTGCTTCGAGGAAAATGATAAGCTTAACATTACGGAGTATACACAGATTGCTATGCTTGCTACAGAAGCAGCACTTTATACAGCGGTGAAAGAAGCAGGAAAGACCTGTGATGTAGCAGCAGGCTTGAGCCTCGGAGAATACGGAGCACTCATAGCTTCCGGAGTCCTTAGCATGGAGGACGCTTTTCGGGTAGTCAGAAAACGCGGAATCTATATGCAGGAGGCTTATCCGGTCGGAGGAGCCATGTCAGCCGTTTTAGCACTGGATGCGGCAACGATTGAAAAAGTATGTGAGGAGACAGAAGGAATTGTTTCCATTGCAAACTATAACTGTCCGGGACAGATTGTAATCACCGGTGAAAAGACCGCTGTGGATGCTGCCGGGGAGAAATTAAAAGAAGCCGGAGCAAAGCGTGTGGTACCGCTTAAGGTCAGCGGACCATTCCATTCTGCATTGCTTGAGACAGCAGGAGAGAAACTCGGCGAAGAACTGAAAAATGTTACAGTAAACGATATTGCGGTTCCATATCTGGCAAATGTGACGGCAGATTATGTCACAGACAAAAATGATGTAAAGCCGCTTTTGACGAAACAGGTTTCTTCTTCTGTAAGATGGCAGCAGACCGTAGAGCGCCTGATTGCAGACGGTTACGATGAATTCGTGGAAATCGGACCAGGACATACCTTATCCGGTTTTATGAAGAAAATTAACCGCGATGTGAAGACCTGCAACATTGATAAAATGGAGGATTTCAATAATTATGTTAACCAATAAAAACGCACTGGTTACCGGAGCCTCCAGAGGAATCGGACGTGCCATTGCATTAGAGCTTGCGAAAGAAGGAGCCTTTGTTATCGTAAATTACAACGGTTCCAGGGAGAAGGCAGAGGAGACGGTTGCCGAGATTAAGGCAAACGGTGGCTTTGCCGTGGCATTCTGCTGCAATGTTTCTGATGATGCGGCATGTAAGGAAATGACAGATGCACTGGTAAAAGAGTATGGACACATTGATATTCTGGTGAATAATGCTGGAATCACAAGGGATAATCTCCTGATGAAAATGTCTGAGGAGGAGTTTAACCAGGTCATTGATACCAATTTAAAAGGAACATTCCACACAATCAAGCATTTATCCCGTCAGTTTTTAAAGCAGAGAAGCGGAAGAATTATTAACATCTCATCTGTTTCCGGTATTATGGGAAATGCAGGTCAGGCAAATTACAGCGCTTCCAAGGCCGGAGTAATCGGTCTTACCAAAAGCGTGGCAAGAGAACTTGCCTCCCGTGGCATTACAGTCAATGCGATTGCCCCGGGCGTGATTGCGACGGATATGACAGAAGTATTGAGCGACAAAGTAAAGGAATCCTTAAAGGCACAGGTGCCGCTCGGACACATCGGTGCTGCAGAGGATATTGCGAAGACGGCGGCTTTCTTAGCTTCTGACGGTGCAGCTTATATTACAGGTCAGGTCATTGCCGTAGACGGCGGAATGTCCATGTAGCTTAAAAGAAGGAAAGGAAAATTATGAGTAGACGAGTAGTAGTAACCGGTATGGGCGCCATTACCCCAATCGGCTTAAATATAGAAGCATTCTGGTCCGGTATTAAGGCGGGAAAAATCGGATTTGGCGAGATTACCCATTTTGATACTACGGATTATAAATGTAAACTGGCAGCAGAAGTAAAAGGATTTGATGCGAAGGAATTTATGGATTTCCGTTCTGCAAAGCGTATGGAACCATTTTCCCAGTATGCAGTAGCAGCATCCAAGGAAGCTATTGAAGATGCAGGGCTTGATATGGAAAAAGAAGATCCATACCGTGTAGGCTGTGCCATCGGTTCCGGTATTGGAAGCCTTCAGGCGATTGAGCGTGAATACAAAAAGCTTTTGGAAAAAGGACCGTCCAGAGTAAATCCATTGTTGGTTCCGATGATGATCTCTAATATGGCAGCAGGAAATGTTTCCATCCAGTTTGGCTTAAAGGGAAAGAGCTTAAATGTGGTAACTGCGTGCGCAACCGGAACAAATTCGATTGGAGAGGCTTTCCGTTCCATCCAGTGTGGAGAAGCGGATGTAATGGTCAGCGGTGGTACGGAAGGAGCCGTAACACCAATCGGAATTGCGGGATTTACAGCACTTACCGCATTGTCCACCGAGACAGACCCGACAAAATGCTCTCTGCCGTTTGATAAAAACCGCAGTGGCTTTGTTATGGGCGAAGGTGCAGCAGTAGTCGTATTAGAGGAACTGGAGCATGCAAAGGCAAGGGGAGCCAAAATTTATGCGGAAGTTGTAGGCTACGGATGTACCAGTGATGCTTACCATATCACTTCGCCTGAGGAAGATGGCTCTGGAGCTGCAAAAGCAATGGAATATGCGGTTTGTGATGCAGGTATCGCAAAAGAGGAAATTACTTATATCAATGCGCATGGTACCGGTACGCATCATAATGACTTGTTTGAAACGAGAGCTATCAAGAAAACTTTTGGAGAACATGCAAAGAATATCCATATCAATTCTACCAAATCTATGGTGGGACATTTACTTGGAGCAGCGGGAGCATTGGAATTTGTTACTTGTGTGAAGGAGCTGGAGGAAGGATACATTCATAAAACTGTGGGTTATACGACACCGGATGAAGAAATTGATTTGGATTACTGTAAAGAACCATATGAGGAAGCATTTACTTATGCATTGAGCAACTCTTTGGGATTTGGCGGACACAATGCCAGCATCTTACTGAAGAAATATCAGTAAGGAGAAACAGGAGAAGGTTTTTATAGAAATAAAAGAGTAAAAGGAAGGATTATCATGTCCGTATTGACGACAAAACAGATTATGGAGATTATTCCCCATAGACAGCCATTTCTTTTGATTGATACGATAGAGGAACTGGAAGTCGGAAAACGTGCAGTCGGAAAAAAATGTGTCAGCTATAATGAACCGTTTTTTGCCGGACATTTTCCGAATGAGCCGGTGATGCCGGGTGTGCTCATTATTGAAGCACTGGCACAGACCGGGGCTGTTGCGATTTTGAGCGAAGATGAAAATAAAGGAAAAACCGCTTATTTCGCGGGTATCAATCAGGCAAAATTCAAACAGAAAATAGTGCCTGGGGATGTTCTGACACTGGAAACTGAAATCATAAAAAGAAAAGGGCCAATCGGTGTCGGCAAGGCGACGGCTTATGTAGACGGAAAGCTGGCAGTCTCCGCAGAATTGGTGTTTGCAATTGGTGGTGAATAAAATGGAGAATTTGTTAGGAAAAATCAAGCTGAAAAAAGAGATAAAAGCAGATCTGAAGCAGGAAGCAAAAGAAGTAAAGGATGAGAAGCCGGAGACCGTAGAGTGTAAAGCCTGCGGAAAAAAAGTAAACCGTGCGGAAGCGAAAAGAAATCTCTATATATGCCCGGAGTGCGGCGGCTATTTCCGTGTAAAGACCAAAAACCGTATTAAGATGGTGGTGGATGCCGGAAGCTTTACGCCGTGGTTTGAGGATATCGAGGGAGGAAATCCTTTGAATTTTCCGGGTTACGAAGAAAAGCTGGCAGCTGTACAGGAAAAGACCGGATTAAAAGAAGGTGTTACCATAGGAAAGGCACAAATCTACGGGGAGGATACTGTGCTAGGTGTGGTAGATGCCAGATTCCTAATGGGAAGTATGGGTCATGTTGTAGGAGAAAAGATTGCAGCGGCAGTAGAGAGGGCAACGGAAGAAAAACTTCCGGTTATCCTGTTTTGCTGTTCCGGAGGTGCCAGAATGCAGGAGGGAATCATTTCCCTGATGCAGATGGCAAAGACTTCTGCGGCATTAAAAAAGCATTCCGAAGCAGGGCTTTTGTATGTTCCGGTTTTAACAGATCCGACAACAGGTGGTATGACCGCAAGCTTTGCTATGCTTGGTGATATTATTTTAGCAGAGCCGAAGGCACTCATTGGTTTTGCAGGACCGCGTGTCATTGAGCAGACCATCGGACAAAAGTTACCGGAAGGCTTTCAGCGTTCCGAGTTCCAGGTAGAGCATGGATTTGTGGAT
The DNA here is from genome assembly GCA_945868305.1 of uncultured Lachnospiraceae bacterium. Classification (GTDB taxonomy): domain Bacteria; phylum Bacillota; class Clostridia; order Lachnospirales; family Lachnospiraceae; genus Roseburia_D. The sequence goes on from CAMBKU010000077.1 coordinate 8,806, forward strand.
CGCATCGTGGAACGAAAGGAATTAAAGAAGACTCTGTATGATATTTTAAAATTTCATCATAAGAGAGAGGGCTTTGTCAATTTTGACAGTAATGCAGTGACTTCTGCAGCGCCGAGCGAACTGATGCGGGAGCGTGCAGCAAAGACACCTCTTAAAGATGCATGGGAGAAAGTGGAAATGGCGCGTAAAGTATCCCGTATTTCCGCTGGAGAATATATCGAGACGATTTTTGACCATTTCATGGAAATGCATGGTGACCGTTACTTTGGTGACGATCCGGCAATCATGGGTGGTATTGCGTATCTGGACGGTCAGCCGGTAACAGTCATCGGTGTTCAGAAGGGAAAAGATTTGAAGGACTGCTTAAAGCATAATTATGGTATGCCTTCACCGGAAGGCTATCGGAAGGCACTTCGCCTTATGAAGCAGGCAGAAAAATTCAATCGCCCGGTTATTACTTTTGTCAATACTTCCGGTGCATTCTGTGGTATGGAAGCAGAGGAGCGCGGACAGGCAGAAGCAATTGCGCGTAATCTTTACGAAATGTCGGCACTTAAGGTTCCGGTACTCTGTATGATGATTGGAGAAGGCGGCAGTGGAGGTGCATTGGCGTTATCTGTTGGAAACGAGGTGTGGATGATGGAAAATGCAACGTACTCCGTGCTCTCACCGGAAGGCTTTGCATCCATCCTCTGGAAAGATTCCAAACGTGCCAAAGAAGCAGCCGGTGTTATGAAAATTACTGCCCATGATCTGCATGAGCTTCATGTGGTGGATAAAATCATACCGGAATATGGTGGCGCTGACAGCAAGGCATTAGATTCCATTGCCCGTTATATGAAGGTAAATATCCGGGAATTTTTGGAGAAAAATGCGAAAAAAACAGGAGAAGAACTGGCAGAGGAAAGATACAAACGTTTCCGTGCCTTTTAACAGAGGAGTTAAGCAATGGCAATAAAAATATGTGGAACGGGAAGCTGCCTGCCAAAGCATTGTGTGACCAATGACGATTTAAGCAAGATTATGGACACTTCAGATGAATGGATAAGGAGTCGTACCGGCATCGAAAGCCGTCATCTTGTCACGGATGAAACAACGACTTTTCTTTCCGTAGAGGCTGCCAGAGCGGCAATGCAGGAGGCAGAAATAGAGCCGGAAGAAGTGGAACTGATTCTTGCAGCTACGATTTCTCCGGATTATGTAATCCCGACGCTTGCCTGCGAGGTGCAGCGTGAACTGGGGGCAGTGCATGCGGTGGCTTTTGATGTGGGGGCAGCGTGTTCCGGGTTTTTGTTCGCCTTAAATACGGCATATGCCTATTTAAAGAGTGGACAGTATAAAAATGCGCTGGTAATCGGCGCAGAGACTCTGTCAAAGATGATGGATTGGGAGGATCGTTCCACCTGTGTTCTGTTTGGAGATGGAGCTGGTGCTGCAGTGTTAAAGGATGTTCCGGGAGAAGAAGGAATCTTAAGCTTGGTACAGGGTTCAGATGGCGCAAGAGGAATGGTTCTTTCCTGCGGCGGGAGAGAAATTCACAATCCGTATGTAAAAACAGAAAGAAAGCTTTCCTATGTGCAGATGAATGGGCAGGAAGTATATAAATTTGCAGTACGGACAGTGCCGCTTGCCATTTCGGATGCAGTAGAAAAAGCAGAAATCGCTTTGGATCAGGTGGATTATTTTGTACTGCATCAGGCGAATATCCGTATTATCGAGTCGGTAGCAAAAAGACTTCACCAGCCAATGAAAAAATTTCCCTCAAATCTCCAAAAATGTGGTAATATATCAGCGGCGAGTGTACCCATCCTTTTGGATGAAATGAACAGGAAGGGTATGCTGAAAAAAGGAAATACAATCGTTCTCGCAGGATTTGGCGGAGGTCTGACCTGGGGAGCAGCGGTACTTACCTGGTAGAGGAGAAAAGATCAATGGGCAATAAAGAAGAAACACTGAGCAGATTGCTTGTGTGGATAATGAAAGATGTTATGGAGATAGAATCAAAATCTTTAATAACCGGGGAATTTAAGGATATTACCACGAATGATATGCATGTAATCGAAGCTATTGGAATCGGGAAACCCAAGAAGATGACAGAGATTGCAAGGCAATTGTCCATTACAACAGGAACGTTGACCAAGTCAATGAATGGGTTGGCAAAGAAAAATTATGTAAACCGAAATCGCAGTGAAGAAGATAAGCGTGTCGTTCAGATTTCTCTGACAGAAAAAGGCGTGCGTGCTTACCATCATCATGAGAATTTTCACAAAGTACTGATTGAGCGGGTAACGCAGGGACTGTCGGAGGAGGAGATACGTTTTCTGATTGATGTTTTGGGAAAACTGAAGGATTCCTTCCGGATTAATTATAAGATTGGCGAGTTAATGAATGATATGTTGTCGGTATAATATACCGCATGAGTTATGGCAATAATTTTTACAATATAAATACAATAATTTTTAAACAAGAATGAGCGGCCGTGGTTGATGCGGATCGCTCATTTTTGTGGTATGCTATATGGGTAATTGTGAAATTTTCAAACTTTCTTAATTTCATGTGCAATTAATAAAAT
>CAMBKU010000078.1 GCA_945868305.1 uncultured Lachnospiraceae bacterium
TTTCAGACAGCAGGAACCTACGCATATTATGGAGAACATTGTTTATAATGAATTGCTTGTGCGTGGCTATAATGTGGATGTTGGTATCGTAGAGGCGTATGCAAAAAATAGTGAAGGAAAAACGACTCGTAAGCAGTTAGAGGTTGATTTTGTAGTAAATCAGGGTAGCCAGAGATATTATATTCAGGTAGCTTACGATATGATGTCTGAGGAAAAGCAGACGCAGGAGCTTATTTCGCTCCGAAATATTCCGGATTCATTCAAGAAGATTGTCATAGTAAATGGAACAAAAAAGCCTTGGAGAAATGAGGAAGGATTCGTAATCATGGGAATGAAGTATTTTCTACTTAATGCGGATAGTTTGGATTTTTAGTGAGGTTAATGTGAGGAAGGAAGTGTTTTATGATAGTAAGTGCGAGCAGACGTACTGACATCCCCAATTATTACGCCGACTGGTTTTTTGAGCGGATAAAAGAGGGGTTCTGCTATGTCAGAAATCCTATGAATCCGCACCAGGTCAGCGAGATTCCCCTGACGCCGGAAGTTGTTGACTGCATTGTGTTTTGGACGAAAAATCCGGAGCCGATGTTAGCGCGGCTTGCGGAATTGCAAGAATATTCTTACTATTTTCAGTTTACATTGACGGGATATGGAAAAGACATTGAACCGGGAGTTCCGCACAAAAAAGAGCGGATGCTTGCGGTTTTTAAGGAACTTTCTGAGAAAATCGGACCAGAGCGGGTGATTTGGCGCTATGATCCGATTTTTTTTCATGACGTTTATACGCCGGATTACCATGAGCGGGCATTTTCACAGATTGCAGAGGAATTGTCGGGTTATACGAAAAAGTGTGTCATCAGTTTTGTGGACTATTATGCCAAAAACCGGAAAAATTTGCAGGAGTTAGGGATAAGAGAGCCAAAGCAGGAAGAATTACGGCAATTTGCAAAAAACTTAAGCCGGATAGCAAAAGAAAATGGGATGAGAATAGCTTCCTGTGCAGAGGAAATTGATTTGTCCGATTGCGGCATAGAAAAAAACAGCTGTATTGATAAAGAACTGATTGAAAAACTGACCGGGGGCAGGATTTTGGCGGGAAAAGATAAAAATCAGCGGACTGCCTGTGGATGTGTGGAAAGTGTGGACATAGGAAGTTATCATACCTGTCTAAATGGCTGTAAGTATTGTTATGCAAACTACAGCAGGGAAAATGCCTGGAAAAACCACGAGAAGTATGATATGTTTTCTCCACTGTTATGCGATTTTCTGAAAAAAGAAGATAGAATAACAAAGCGGAAGGTAAAATCACTGAGAGACGGACAGTTGCGCATGGAATAAAGGAAAACAGGTTGTGTTGAATAGGGAAAAAGGCTATAATAAAAAATAGAAACAAGGAGAGAAAACGTGATATAAACAGAGGAAAAGGTAATGTACGATTTTTTTGGTTATGCGAATTTGGCAGCACTCATATGTCTTGTGATATTGTTTGCCTTTATTTATGTCCAGACGGCCACCAGGGAAAAGGAGATGCTGTTGTATATCATGCTTGCAGTGTTTATATCCTGTTTGGGTTATATATTTCAGCTTGGTGCAAGGAGTAAAGAGGCAGCGACACTTTCGCTTTTCAGTGCTTATCTGGGCAGGGGATTGATTGGATTTCTTGCCTTTCGTTTTTTTGCGGAATATTATCATCTGAAAGTACCAAAAAAACTATATCAGATTTTGGTTGCCGTACATATATTCATTTATTTTTCTATAGTTTCCAGTAATTATACAGGACTTTTTTACTCAGATATCGGTATGGGCATACAAAAAGGCTATCGGCATCTGATTCTGAAACCGGGAGTCATGTGGTATGTTTATTATGCTTTGATGGTGTTTTATTACGTGTTTATTATGTGGGCATCGGTCAACTGTTACAGGAAGACAGAGATAAAACAGCAAAAGCGGCTGGCAGTGTTTTCGATGGTAAGTGTCAGTCTGCCGATGATGGGATTTGTCCTTTATCTGAACCAGATTTTATATCCGTATAATCCGATGGAATTAGGTGCAGTATTGGGTGTAATACTTGTTGTAGGGGAAAGTCTGCGGTTGCATATTTTTGATACGGTGGTTGTGGGAAAAGAGGCCGCGATAGAGAAAATGCACGATATGGTGGTCATTTTGAATGCAGACTGCCAGGTTACTTATTGCAATCAGGCGGTGAGTAAGCTGTTGGAACAGTCGAGTGCGGCAAAGCAGTTGTCCAGACATGGTATTGATTTTGCCAGTCTGATTGTAGAGGATGAGAGGGTCGCAAAGAAGGAAATAGAATTTGATGACCGGACTTACGAATGCGAAATGACAAGGCTTGAGAGCGGCAGACGGCTGAACGGTTATGTTTTAAATGCAAGAGATGTTACGGAGCAGAGACAGTATTCCAAGCATCTGGAGGTAATGGTACGACAGAAGACCAGCCAACTTGAGGCTTTGCAGGAAGACATGATGATAAGCTTTGCTGATATGATAGAGCGGAGGGATGGGCTGACCGGGGAACATGTGAACCGAACCAGAGAGTATGTCCGGATGATAGCAAACGTCCTGGTAAAACGCGGAGAACTGGAACAATCAGAAGCAGACAAAATGACAAAGGTTGCACCGCTTCATGATATAGGGAAAATCGCGGTGCCGGATGCCATCTTAAATAAGCCTGGCAGACTGACGCAGGAGGAATTTGAAATCATAAAGGCGCATACCACGGTAGGCGGAGAAATGCTGGCAGAAATTCGTGACAGGCAGGACATGGATGGTTACATGCAGACAGCCTATGAGATGGCATTGTATCATCATGAAAAGTGGGATGGCAGCGGATATCCGAAACAGATTTCTGGAGAGCAGATTCCGCTTGGAGCAAGAATTATGGCGATTGCAGATGTGTTTGACGCACTGGTCAATAAGCGGTGCTATAAAGAAGCATTTTCTTATGAAAAGGCATTTTCGATTATTAAAGAGGGAGCCGGAACACATTTTGATACAGGGTTAGTCGATATTTTTCTTTCGATGAAAGAAAAAGTCGTTGCGGTTGCCGAGTCGAAGGGAAGAAACGATTGAAGGAAGAAGGGCAGGAGAGTTGCCTTTGGGATACGAGATGGAGTAGTTGCGATGGAAGAAAAAGAGAACTGGAAAGAGACAACAGATGTAGAAGAAACAAAAATCGAAGAAAAAGATAATGTATCGGATTCGGAGAAAACGGTGGTGGAAAAAGAACCAAAATCAGAAACAAAAAATCTGCGGGAAAGTCTCAGACTGCGCAAGACGGATTATTTAAAGCAGCAGGTAGAAAAGCAGCGTGCGGCGGAAGATTTACTTTCCCAACAGATTTTAGAAGAACAGAAGATTTTGGATGAATGGATGGACTCCATCGACGACAATATTGAACGTACCGAGGAGAGCAGGAAATATAACAAAGAAGTACAGGATAGTCTCAATGCCCGTATTTATGCTATGCATGGCATTACAGGGGATAAAATGCAGGGGATGCGGGAGTGCAAAAATGCCTATTATAGGGGGTGTGCATTTTCGCTGTTTCTGCTGTCGGCGGTATTAATTGTATTGTGTGGTATCCTGCATGGATTTCAGGCGGAGATTACATTGTTTATGTTAGCGTATACTGCCCTGGAGGGAGCTTTGCTTTCTCAGGAGGGGAAAAGAGCAGGATGGCTGGAAGTATGCTGCAAAATATTGTATTTATTCATATTTCCGGTAATGATGGTCATGTTTATATGCTATGAGCTGGGCTATCCGGAATATGATTTGTTCTTACCGTATGTAGTGGTAGTGGGGATAGCAATTCTTATTCTTGCGACAGCATCTGTGTTTTTGTATGATCCGTACCGGAAGGACAAAAAGAGAATGCGTGATGCTAAAAATCATATCAGCGAGATTGAAAAAATTGCGAGAAAAGAAGTAAGAAAGAATCAAAAGGTTCGCGAGAAAGAAGAAAAAAAGGAACTAAAGCTGCAGAAAAAACAAGAACGCAGGGAGCAGAGATTACAAAAAAAGAACGAAAAAGAGCAGTCGGATATTTAAGGTGGTGATTGATTGATAAGAAAAAGATATATCAGTGTCAGACTGTTGCAAAGCGGAATGATTATTGACCAGGAAGTTTTGGATCAGATGGGGCGTGTGCTGATTGCCAGAGGAACGAGGCTGGACGATTATCAGATTGAAGCATTACAGAAAAGGGGAGTGACGGGCATCTATATACGGGAAGGTGAGGAAGATGAGCCGGAAGAAAAGAAGCCTGAAATTCCAAAGCCGGTGCGGGAAAAAATAGAAAAACTGAAGGTGGAGGATAAATCAAAGGTACAGCTTTCAGAAAGTGTAAAAAGACGTGTCAGCGAGGGAATGAAGTATCTCTATAGTAATGTTGATTCAGAGCATTTTACCAGCGCAGCGACAAGCATCGCGGACGAGCTTCTTCAGTCTATCGAAGAAAATGATGCGCTTGCGGTAGATATTGGCATGCTCAAGGTGAGTGATGAGTATACCTTTAAGCACAGTGTGGATGTGGCAACGATTTCTATGGTAATTGCGAAAAAATATGGTATGAATGAAAAGCAGATTCATGCAATCGGAATCGCAGGGCTTTTGCATGATGTGGGAAAATCTAAGATTCCGAATGAGGTATTGAATAAAGCAGGGAAATTGACGGATGAAGAATTTGCAATTATGCGGGAACATCCGGTGTTAGGCTATAGAATATTGATGGATAAACAGGATATTTCCGAAGAAATTGCGCAGGGCGTTTTACAGCACCATGAAAAAATAAATGGCAAGGGCTATCCGCTTGGCTTAAAGGGAGAGCAGATCAGCCCTTATGCTAAAATTATATCTGTGGCGGATATCTATGATGCTCTGGTGACGGAGCGTCCGTATAAAAAACCGATGACGCAGCGGGATGCCGTGGAAATGATTATGGCATTGACGGAGGAGATTGATCTTACAGCAATGAAAAGCTTTTTGGGAAGCGTTATTCTGTATCCAGTGGGCTGTACAGTAAATTTAAGTACTGGAGAAGCTGCGCAGGTTATAGAAAACAATGCAGGATATATTTTAAGACCGAAAGTTGTGGGATTAAAGACCGGAAAAGTATACGATCTTGCAGGTGATATGCAATGTGCGAGTGTTGTTATTCAGTAAAAAGAACAAAAAAGGAAAAGGGGAATTGGTAATGGAGTATGCATTGATTACGGGAGCGACCAGCGGAATCGGTTATGCATTGGCAGAGTGCTTTGCGAGGGACGGTTTTGGTTTGGCTTTAGTATCATCGAATATGAGACATTTAAAACAGACGAAAGAGAAACTGGAGAAAAAGTATGATACGCTGATAGAATTATATGAAAAAGATTTAGCCAGACCGGAAACGGCAGAGGAACTTTATCAGGAAATAAAGAAAAATCAGACGCCGATTTCTTTTTTAGTGAATAATGCGGGTTTTGGGCTGCTTGGAGCGACGGATGAAATTGATTTAAAACAGGATGAACGGATGCTTACTTTAAATATGTTAGCGCCGGTAAAGCTTACCAAACTCTTTTTACAGGATATGAAAAAAAGGGGGAGGGGGCATATTTTAAATGTGGCCTCCACCGGAGCTTTTCAGCCTGGGCCTTATAACAGCACTTATTATGCCAGCAAAGCGTTTTTATACAGCTACAGTAGAGCAATTCATCTGGAGCTGAAAGAAAAGGGAATCATAGTCAGTACGCTTTGTCCGGGAACGACGGGAACAAAATTTTTTGAGCGGGCAGGGGCAAAGACGCCCGCTTTTGCCATGAGCCCCAGGAAGGTGGCAGAGATTGCGTATCGTGGAATGAGAAAAGGGAAAGATGTCATCGTGCCGGGAACTGTAAATCAGCTTTTGCGTCTGGTTCCGGTGAACATCAAGCTGGCAGCAGTGGCAAAGATGAAAAGAAAGCAGGCGGGAGAGCAGAATGGATAAAACAATTCGGGTTACGGTGTGGAATGAATATGTACATGAAAGAGAATATGAAAAAATTAAGGAGATTTATCCAGAGGGAATCCACGGCTGTATTGCCGGATTTTTAAAGGAAGAAGCAGATATCGCAGTCCGTACGGCAACTTTTGATATGCCGGAACACGGGCTGACGGAAGAAGTCCTGTGTGATACGGATGTATTGATTTTCTGGAGTCATGCGAAGCAGGAGGAATTTTCCGATGAGGTAGCGGAACGCATAAAGGAGCATGTGCAGATGGGAATGGGGTTGATTGCATTGCATTCGGCGCATTTTTCCAAGGTACTGAAAAAGCTGCTTGGGACATCCATGACGTTAAAGTGGCGGCATGGTGACAGGGAGCGTCTTTGGTGCATCAATCCTGCACATCCGATTGCTGCGGGTATACCGGAGCAGATTGAACTTACGCAGGAGGAGATGTATGGCGAATATTTTGATATTCCAAAGCCGGACGATGTGATCTTTTCCGGATGGTTTTCAGGAGGTGAGGTATTTCGTAGCGGCTGTACGTTTACCAGGGGTTGCGGGAAAATTTTCTACTTCCAGCCCGGACATGAGGAGTACCCGATTTATTATGTGCCGGAAATCCAGCAGATCATAAAAAATGCCGTGCGTTTTTGTGCACCGATACAGCGCAGGAAGCAGAAAATGGAATGTATCCATGTGGAAAATCCTTATGAAAGCGGAGCGAACGAATTATGAAAATTTCTGTTTTTTACGATCATATAAGCGAAGCCTGCGCGCAGGAGCATTTAGCGATGCCAGAAGTCTTAAAGCAGGTGCGTGAAGCGGGAATCACCGGGATAGAGATAAATCTTTCGCAGCTTCTGGAAAAGAAAGAAGAAATCCTAAAAAATTTGAAAGAGGCAGATCTTTGCATCAGCAGTATCTATGAATTTTATGATTGGGGCAATCAGACAGATATAAGTCACGGGAAGAAACAAGTGGAAACGGCTTATGAGGTCGGAGCGAAAAAAATTCTTGTGGTGCCGGGATTCGTATCAAAAAAAGAGGCGGCGTTGTTCCGGCGGAAAAATCATTCTTATGAGGAGCTTTCTGCCTGTATGGACGCAAATCAGAAAATCTTTCGGATGAAGCAGAATCTGGCGGAGCTTGTGGCTTATGCAAAGGATTTGGCAGTGACCCTGGAGGATTTTGACGGAAAACTGGCACCGTATGCGACGGCAAATGAACTTTATTATTTTATGGAACATGTGCCCGGCTTAAAGTATACGGTGGATACCGGAAATTTTGCATATAGCGATGAGGATGCATGGGAAGGATATGAGCGTTTAAAACCGTATGTGGTACATATGCACTGCAAAGACCGGGGAAAAGAAAAAAAGCTTCGTTACTGCCATTGCAAGGTGAACCGGGGACTGGCGGCAGTTCCGGTGGGAAACGGTTATATGCCGATAAAAAAAATAGCAGAAGATTTATTAAAAAATGGCTATGACGGCTATTTTGCGATTGAACATTTTGGTGCAAAAGAACAGCTTTCCTATATGAAAAAATCGGCGGAATATCTGCTGTCCCAATTCCCGGACGATAATAATTTTTAAATGAGGAAATACAATGAGATTCTATTTAGCTCCCCTAGAGGGAATCACGGGTTACATTTACCGGAATGCATTGCATGATTTTTACGGTGAGGGTATCGATAAATATTTTATGCCGTTTTTAGCGCCACATACAAAGCGCAGTTTTAATGCGAAGGAAAAAAACGATATTTTGCCGGAGCATAATAAGGGGATGTATACTGTACCGCAGGTGTTGACAAACAGTGCCAAAGATTTTCTTCGGATTGAAAAGGACTTACGGGCATTCGGTTATGAGGAGATTAATATCAATCTGGGGTGTCCCTCTGGAACGGTGGTTTCAAAAGGCAGAGGTGCGGGATTTCTTGCGGAACCGGAAAAGCTGGATCAGTTTTTGGAGGAAGTTTTTACAAAGACTGAAGCAAAAATCTCATTAAAGACGAGAATCGGTTTTGATGAACCGGAGGAATTTTACCGACTGCTTGAAATATATAATAAGTATCCGCTTAAGGAGCTCATTATTCATCCACGAGTGCGGCAGGAGCTTTATAAGGGAAAGCCGCATCTGGAAACATTTTGTTACGCGATGGAACATAGCACAAATCCCCTTTGCTATAACGGGGATATTGTATCAAAAGAAAGTTATGTAAACCTGCTTGCGGAATTGGGGAATAAGGAAGTTCCAGCAGTTATGATTGGGCGTGGTGTGTTGAAAAATCCGGCGCTCATTTCAGAACTGGCAGAGATGCCTGGCATAAAGGCGGGTGTTGGTTTGGAGAAAGAAAAGCTTCGAGCGTTTCATGACCGGCTGTTAGCAGACTATCAATCTGTACTCTCTGGGGATAAAAACGTTTTGTTTAAAATGAAAGAACTGTGGTCGTATCTGATTGAGCTGTTTCCTGGAGCAGAGAAGGAAGCAAAGGCAATCCGAAAGACAGAGCGCCTAAGTGAATATCAGGCAGTTGTAAACCGGGTGTTTATGGATTAGTAAAGAAGAAAATGTTTGCAAATGTGGTAAGCCTGTGCTAGAATAACTCCAAAAGACGGCATAGTTGTGCCGAAAAAAGCGAGGAAGTTGTTTGTTAACGGTATTTGTAATGGAAAAATAAGAAATTTCACAGCGAGGGAGAAAAACGGTGTCTGGGAGAAGCATTTTCCAGATAGTTAGTTTTTTGTACCGAAAATCCAGAACAGATATCCAAATGAATACTTTTGTTTTTGGCAAATCAGGTGTGCAGGCAGAAAGAAAAACAAGTGATTCTATATTAAGTATGAGAAAACCATGGATTGTCCGTAATGGATGCGCTGTGGTTTTTTATTTTTCCATTTTTTATTGTAAAAAAGAGGCGAAAAAACAGGAGAAATAGAAAATGAATCAATCATACGAAATTTTGGAATATCATAAAATATTGGAACAACTGGCACAAAATGCAAGCTCCCCGCTGGTAAAAGAAAAATGTAGAACATTGGAACCGTATTTGTCCGAAGCGGAGTTGGGGCGGCAGATGCGGGAAACTTCCCAGGCGAGAGAACTTTTAGACAGAATGGGCGCTGCACCGATTCCTGTCATGGAAAAAATTCGTGAACTGGTGGAAAAGGCAGTGCGTGGCGAATTATTAATGCCGGAAGAATTGGAGGAGTTGGGAGTATTTCTTGCTACGGTGCGACGAATGCAGGATTACTTAAAGCGGGGGATGCAGTTTGGCATTGGCGCATCTTTTTATGCTGAGAATCTCTGCGAAGAAGAAGAACTGGAGCAGGAAATTGCCCGTTGCATTCGAGGCGGAAAAATCGATGATTATGCTTCAGCAACATTAAAACGTATCCGGAAAGAACTGGTGCTGCTAGAAGAAAAAATAAAGGAAAAGGCAGCAAGTCTGTTAAGGGCAAACAAAAATGCCATGGCGGAAAATTTTGTAGTAAACCGGAACGGACGTATTTGCCTTCCGGTGAAAAAAGACCTTCGTGGAAAAATAAAAGGGACAGTTGTAGACCAGTCAGCGACGGGAGCGACTCTTTTTATCGAACCGGAAGTTATTGCGGGCATGCAGACAGACTATGAAAACTTAAAGATAGAGGAGGATACGGAGGAACGCATCATCCTGTATACATTGCTTGATGAAATTGCAAAGCGGGAGGAAACATTTCTGGTAAATTTAGAAACTCTGGAAAGATTGGACTTCATGTTTGCAAAGGCAAAATTAAGTGCGGACATGGAGGCGGTAGAACCGGAGATTACGACAGAAAACTATATTTATCTGAAACAGGCAAGGCATCCCCTGCTAAAAAAAGAAATCTGTGTTCCGCTGGATTTTGAGTTGGGCAGAGGGAAAAACGGAATGATCATCACCGGACCAAACACAGGAGGGAAGACAGTTACGATAAAGACCGTGGGACTTTTTTCTCTCATGGCGGCATCGGGGCTTCATGTTCCCTGCGAGCGGGCAGTTATTTCTATGCATAACGAGATTTTATGTGATATTGGGGATGGGCAGAATATATCGGATAATCTCTCGACGTTCTCCGCGCATATTACAAATGTAATTCATATTCTGGAACGGGTGACGAGGGAGAGTCTGGTAATTATGGATGAGCTTGGTTCTGGTACCGACCCGGCGGAGGGCATGGGAATTGCTCTTGCCATCATAGAAAAATTGAAAGAAAGTGGCTGCATGTTCTTGGTGACGACACATTACCCGGAAGTAAAAACCTATGCCGCAAATCATGCGGAAATCATCAGTGCGCGGATGGGATTTGACCGGGAAAACCTAAGACCGCTGTATCGTCTGGAAATGGGAAAGACAGGAGACAGTTGTGCTCTTTTTATTGCAAAACGTCTGGGACTACCGGAAGAAATGCTTTTGTTCGCAGCAAAAGAAGCCTATGGGGATGTGACAGAGGAACTGCTTGCGGAGCTTAAAATTGACAAAATGCATCCGACCGAGTTAAGGCGTCAACCGGCACCGCGTATCGAAAAACGAAAAAACGTGGGAAGCAACAAAACATCAGGAGACAGGTTTTCCACTGGAGACAGTGTGACAGTTTTTCCGGAGCAGAGCATCGGCATTGTGGTAAAACCGGAAGATGAAAATGGCAATGTGCTTATACAGGTGAAAAAGGAAAAACGTCTGGTGAACCAGAAACGTCTGAAATTGAAGGTGAAGGCAGAGGAGCTTTATCCTGAAGATTACGATTTTTCCATTATTTTTGACAGTGTGGAAGTAAGAAAGGCGAGACATCAGATGGAAAGGAAGTATGTGGAGGGGGTAGAAATCCGGGAATAGGA
>CAMBKU010000079.1 GCA_945868305.1 uncultured Lachnospiraceae bacterium
ATCCGTTATGATATTGAAAATATTTCGGATGAAACTTATAAAAGAGCACTTGGTACTGTTTTTTCCGAGCCGCCGGTGGATGATTTATATGAGGAAACATTTGATGTAAGAGGCGGAAAGACCTTCAGTGTAGAATTTTTGCCGGGACAGTTTGACCAGAGAGCAGATTCTGCCGTACAGTGTGTGAAACTTTTGAATGAAGAAGAAAAGCCAGTCATTCGTTCTGCAACTACTTACGTTATTTATGGAGATGTAAACGAGGAGCAGATGGCAGCTATCAAAGACCACTGCATTAACCCGGTGGATTCCAGAGAAACTGGAATGGAAAAACCCGAAACGTTGGTGACAGAGTTTGACGAACCGGAAGATGTAAAGATTTTTGACGGTTTTACCGCTATGGGCGAAACGGAATTAAAGGGGTTGTATGATTCCCTTGGTCTTGCCATGACGTTTAAAGACTTCCTTCATATTCAGAATTATTTCAAGAATGATGAAAAGAGAGATCCATCCATGACGGAGATTCGTGTACTGGATACTTACTGGTCCGATCACTGTCGTCATACCACATTCTCTACCGAATTAAAAGATGTAAAATTTGACGAGGGCTATTATAAGGCTCCGATTGAAGCAACCTATAAAGATTATCTGGAAACCCATAAAGCTTTATATCAGGGTAGAGATGATAAATTCGTCTGCCTTATGGATCTTGCGCTGATGGCAATGAAACGTCTGAAAAAGGAAGGAAAGCTGGATGATCAGGAAGAATCAGATGAAATAAATGCCTGCTCTATTGTAGTTCCGGTAGAGGTTGACGGGAAAACAGAGGAGTGGCTTGTAAACTTTAAAAATGAGACACATAACCATCCGACGGAAATTGAGCCTTTTGGTGGAGCTGCTACCTGTCTTGGTGGGGCGATTCGTGATCCGCTTTCTGGTCGTACTTATGTATATCAGGCAATGCGTGTGACCGGGGCAGCAGACCCGACTGTTTCCGTAAAAGATACCATGGAAGGAAAGTTGCCGCAGAAGAAGATTGTGCGTTCTGCTGCACATGGTTACAGTTCCTATGGAAATCAGATTGGACTTGCTACTGGTTATGTAAAGGAAATCTATCATCCGAATTATGTGGCAAAACGTATGGAAATCGGTGCTGTTATGGGAGCTGCTCCGAGACGTGCTGTACAGCGATTAAATTCAGATCCTGGTGATATCATCATTCTGCTTGGCGGTGAGACCGGACGTGACGGCTGTGGTGGAGCTACCGGTTCTTCAAAGGCGCATACGACACAGTCTATCGATACCTGTGGTGCGGAAGTGCAAAAAGGTAATGCACCGACTGAGCGTAAATTACAGCGTCTTTTCCGCAGGGAAGAAGTAAGCCATATCATTAAGAAGTGTAATGATTTTGGCGCGGGCGGCGTTTCTGTAGCAATCGGAGAGCTTGCAGATGGTCTTAGAGTGCAGCTCGATAAGGTACCGAAAAAATATGCAGGTCTTGACGGAACAGAAATTGCAATTTCCGAATCTCAGGAGCGTATGGCAGTCGTTGTTGCAAAAGAAGATGTGGAAACCTTCTTAAAATATGCAAAGGAAGAAAATCTGGAAGCAACGGAGGTTGCCGTTGTTACAGAAGAACCGAGACTGGTGCTTGTATGGAGAGGAAAGGAAATCGTAAATATCAAGCGTGCTTTTCTTGATACCAACGGTGCGCATCAGGAGACTGATGTAGAAGTAGAGATGCCGGTGAAGGAGGAAAACTACTTTAACAAGAAAGAAGTTGGAGATACAAAGCAAACCTGGCTTTCCATGTTGGCTGATTTAAACGGTTGTTCCCAGAAGGGGCTGGTAGAGATGTTCGACGGCTCTATTGGTGCGGGCAGCGTATATATGCCTTACGGCGGTAAGTACCAGCTTACCGAAACTCAGAGCATGGTTGCAAAGCTTCCGGTGCAGAATGGAAAGACAGATGCGGTTACTATGATGGCATATGGTTTTGATCCATATCTTTCTACGTGGAGCCCGTACCACGGTGCAGTATACGCAGTATTGGAATCCTTATCGAAAATCGTGACTGCAGGCGGTGATTATCATAAAGTACGTTTCACTTTCCAGGAATATTTCCGCAGAATGAGCGAAGATCCGAAGCGTTGGAGTCAGCCTTTTGCAGCTTTGCTTGGTGCTTACAGTGCCCAGATTGGTTTCGGGCTTCCGTCTATCGGAGGAAAGGATTCTATGTCCGGTTCCTTTAATGAGATTGATGTTCCGCCGACGTTGGTATCTTTTGCAGTGGATGTGGCAAAAGAAGGCGATGTTATTACACCGGAATTAAAAGCAGCAGGAAATCAGATGTACTTATTTACCATCGAGAAAGATGAGTATGATCTTCCGGTTTATGCACAGGTTATGAAGCTCTATGATACTGTACATATGCTTATCCAGAATGGTGTGATTGCTTCTGCATATGCACTGGATGGAAAGGGAATTGCTCTTGCTTTAAGCAAAATGGCATTTGGTAACAAGCTGGGTGTGACCGTGGATGCTTCCGCAGTAACGAAGGAAGAACTGTTTGCACCGGGATTTGGAAATATTGTGGTAGAAGTAAAAGATGTTTCAAAATTTGAGCAGCTTTTAAAGAACGCAGGCATGGAAGGTGCAGGAAAGAAGATTGCCGAAGTAAACGACAAGCAGGCATTTATTTACGGTGATATGACAATTTCCATGGAGGAAGCGCTGGAAGCGTGGACTGGTACTTTAGAAAAGGTATTTCCGACCAGAGCAACAGAAGATAAGTCAGAAGTTAAAACAGGATTATATAAAGCAGACAAGGTTTACATCTGCAAGAATAAGGTGGCAAAACCGAACGTATTTATTCCGGTATTTCCGGGAACCAACTGTGAGTATGACAGTGCAAAAGCATTTGAGCGCGCTGGTGCGGATGTTACGGTAAAAGTATTTAAGAATCTGGATGCAAAAGACATCCGTGATTCCGTAGATGAGTTTGTAAAGGCAATCGACCAGGCACAGATTATCATGTTCCCAGGTGGATTTTCCGCAGGTGATGAACCGGAGGGAAGTGCGAAATTCTTTGCAAATGCATTCCGTAATGCAAAGATGACAGAAGCAGTTAACAAACTCTTAAATGAAAGAGACGGACTTGCCCTTGGTATCTGTAATGGTTTCCAGGCGCTGATTAAGCTCGGACTGGTGCCTTATGGAGAAATCAGACAGCAGACGGCAGATTCTCCGACACTGACCTACAATACCATTGGACGCCATATTTCAAAGATGGTATACACAAAAGTTGTAACAGATAAATCCCCGTGGCTGGCACAGGCAGAGCTTGGAAAAGTTTACTGCAATCCGGCATCTCACGGTGAGGGACGTTTTGTTGCACCGAAGGAATGGTTAGATAAGCTTTTTGCGAATGGACAGGTTGCGACTCAGTATGTAAATGAAGTAGGAAATCCGACTATGGATGAGGAATGGAACGTTAATGGTTCCTACATGGCAATTGAAGGAATTACCAGTCCGGATGGACGTGTGCTTGGAAAGATGGCACATTCTGAACGTCGCGGCGATGCGGTAGCCATGAATATTTACGGAGAGCAGGATATGAAAATCTTTGAATCCGGTGTGGCATATTTTAAATAATAAATTTTTCGTAAAAACGATTGCATTTTCTTGAAGATTCCGCTAGTCTGTTAATAGAAGACAGGCAGGAAGTGTGAATGGTTATGAAAAAAAAGACGGCACGTATCATTGGAGCATTTGGTGTTGCTGCGGCAGTAACCTTAATTTTACTCGCAAGCTATGAGGAGAAAAAGAATGCGGTTGTCAATAACTGCAAAGGGGTTACGATGACGATTACAGAAGGCAGCATTTCATCGGAAGGGTTGACTTTGGATATAAAAAACGATACGGATAAAGAGATTACCGTTGAAGAGGATTATATTATTGAAAAAAGTACCAGAGGGCAGTGGTACAAGCTACCCAGTCAGTCGCTTACTCATGACTGGGAGGAGGAACCGCTTGTGATTCCACCGAAGACAGAAGTTAAAGAAGCCTGCTCCGTGAGCTGGTTGGAAAGCTATGGAGAGCTTCCGGCCGGGAGATATCGTTTGTTAAAAAAATGTGAGACGGAAGACGAAAAAGAATATATGCTTGCAGTGACATTTTCATTGTAAGAGGAGAGGGGGTAAGATGAAAAGTCTTACCCCCTTTTTTCAGTTATAGCTTCTACCTATAACTAACTATGGGAAAAAGTTTCTTGTCACAGTATAGAGAATTTAATATAATAAAGTAATGCAGACGGCAAAATCTGCCGTCAATGGAAAAATTACGAAAATGAGGAAGCAAAATGAAGATTGCTGAATATTTAAAGACAAAGCGCCTGATTACAGATGGTGCGATGGGAACCTATTTCCAGAAAAAATATAACGATGAACATACATTTGTGGAGCGTGCCAATACGGAAACGCCGAATCGGGTAAAGGAAGTGCATCTGGACTATATCCGGGCGGGTGCAGAGTTGATTCGTACCAATACATTTGCCACGAATACCATGTTTTTTGATACGATCGAGGAAGTAACAGAGAATATTAAAGCAGGGTATGGAATTGCCAAGGAAGCAGTGGCAGAAAGCGGCAGAGAGGTATTCATTGCTGCGGATCTGGGACCGATTTATGACTCGGAGCAGGAGACCTTTGAGGAGGTTTTGACGGAATATAAGACGATCTGTGATACGTTTTTTGACTGCGGGGCTCGGATTTTTTTGTTTGAGACACTTTCGGATCTGACTTATGTGGCGCCGCTTGCGGCTTATATCAAAGAGAAGGGGGAGACTTTTGTCATTGCACAGTTCTCTTTTGATAAGAGTGGTTATACGAAATCGGGAATCAGTGTAAAGCGTGTGATGGAACAGGCAGCTTCCAACGATGCCATTGATGCCTACGGCTTTAACTGCGGAGTGGAGGCAGCACATTTATATCAACTGTTAAAAGATACGCCGTTTCCGAATGAAAAGTATATTACGGCATTGCCTAATGCGGGTTATCCGGTATTTTTGCGGGGAAAGACGATTTATTCAAATAATGAGAAATATTTCGTGCAGATGCAGGAAAAAATTGCAGATCTTGGCGTAGATATACTGGGTGGCTGCTGCGGTACCGAACCTTCCTATATCGAAAAATTGAAACAGGCACTGGCAGACGAGCCAAAAGCAAAAAAGCATATCGGCGCAGAAACAGAGCAGACGGCAGTAAAGAGCAGTCATGCACTGGAAGAAAAATTTGAGAAAAATGAAAAAGTATATATTGTAGAATTAGATCCTCCATTTCAGACAGATATCACAAAGGTGATGGCAGGAGCAAAGCTATTAAAGGAAAACCAGGTAGATTTGGTGACCTTGGCGGATTCTCCGATGGCGAGAGCAAGAATGGATGCGGGAATTCTGGCGGAAAAAGTACAACGGGAAATCGGAATTCCGGTTATGCCGCATATTTGCTGCCGTGATAAAAATGTCCTTGCACTGCGCTCGGCGCTGCTTGGCGATTATATGGCGGGCATAAGACAGTTTTTGTTTGTTACGGGAGATCCGGTGGCAAGAGAGTTTAGAGGTAAAATTTCATCGGTATTTGATTTTAATTCCATTAAGCTTATGAACTATGTGAAAGAGATGAATGCTGATGTATTTAAGGATGATCCTGTGTGCTATAGTGGTGCATTAAACTATCACGGTGCCAATGTGGATGCAATTATAAAAAGGATGAAATTAAAAATAGCGGAGGGGTGTACGTTCTTTCTGACACAGCCAGTTTATACCGATGAAGATGTGGAAAGAATCCGCTATATTAAAGAAAATGTGGATACCAGGCTTATTTGTGGAATTATGCCTCTGGTCAGCTATAAAAATGCACTGTTTGTCTGCAATGAGATGCCGGGCATCCATATCACAAAGGAAATTGTAGAGCGTTATGATAAAGATATGACAAGAGAAGAAGCGGAAGCTGTAGCAACGCAGATTTCCGTGGAGACGGCAGAGAAGCTTTATGATATTGCAGATGGATTTTATATGATGACACCGTTTAACCGGGCGGGACTCATCAGTAATATTATTACGGAAATCAGAAAAATAGGAGATCGATAGTATGACGAAAGAAGCATTTCGTGAGTTGGTAAAAAACGGTCCGGTGATTTTGGACGGTGCAACAGGAACGAACCTGCAGGAAGCAGGGATGCCAGTAGGTGTCTGCCCGGAGCAGTGGATTTTAGAGCATGAGGATGTGATGCTTCGGCTGCAGCAGGACTATGTGAACGCGGGAACGAATATTTTGTATGCGCCGACCTTTACGGCAAATCGCATTAAACTGGAGGAATACGGGCTGGCGGAGCATTTGGAGGAGATGAATGAGCGCCTGGTCTTAATCTCTAAAAAAGCAGCAGATGGAAAGGCGTTGGTGGCAGGCGATCTTACAATGACCGGAAAACAGCTTTTTCCTATGGGAGATATGCAGTTTGAGGAACTGGTGGAGGTCTATAAAGAACAGGTCCGGGCAATTTTAAAGGCAGGAGTAGATTTGTTTGTGGTAGAGACCATGATGAGTTTACAGGAATCCAGAGCAGCGCTTATTGCAATCAAGGAGACCTGTAATCTGCCAGTCATGGTGAGCATGACTTTTAATGAGGACGGAAGAACACTTTATGGAACAGACCCGGCGACAGCGGTGGTAGTTATGCAGAGTCTCGGTGCGGACGCAGTGGGATTAAACTGTTCCACAGGGCCGGAAGAAATGCTTGCTCCGGTAAAGGAGATGGTTTCCTATGCCAATATCCCGGTGCTGGCAAAGCCGAATGCAGGACTGCCAGAGCTTGTGGATGGTGTGACGGTCTATAATACCACTCCGGAGGAATTCGCGGCGGTAGGTAAAAAACTGGTGGAGGAAGGTGCTGCCATTTTAGGTGGATGTTGTGGTACTACACCGGCACATATTAAGGCGCTTGCCAAGGCAGTGCGGGATATTCCGGTGAAGGAAATCTCCGTCAAAAAACGGAGAGTCCTCGCTTCTGAGCGAAAATGCGTAGAAATCGATTTAGATGGTCCGTTTCTTGTTGTAGGAGAACGTATCAATCCTACCGGGAAGAAAAAATTGCAGGCAGAATTAAAGGAAGGAAGCCTTAATCTGGTGCGTTCTATGGCGAGAGCACAGGAGGAAAACGGAGCTTCTATTCTCGATGTCAATATGGGTATGAACGGCATTGACGAAAAGCAGATGATGCTGGACGTTATCTATGAAGTGAGCAGTACGGTGGATTGTCCGCTTTGTATTGACTCCAGCCATGTGGATATTATAGAAGCAGCACTTCGTATTTATCCGGGGCGTGCGCTGATTAATTCCATTTCGTTGGAAAAAGAGAAATTTGAAAAGCTGCTTCCTATTGCGAAAAAATATGGAGCCATGTTCATTTTACTTCCTCTTTCGGATGAAGGTCTTCCAAAATCTTTAGAGGAGAAACGGGGGATTGTGGATACGATATTGGAACGTGCGCTTTCACTTGGCTTTACAAAAGAGGATATCGTAGTAGACGGACTGGTGGCGACAGTAGGGGCAAATCCGCTGGCGGCATTAGAGTGTTTTGATACTATTTCCTACTGTAAAGATACCCTTGGACTTGCGACCATCTGTGGACTTTCTAATATTTCCTTTGGATTGCCGGATCGTCAGTATGTCAATACAGCGTTTCTTACGATGGCAATCTCAAAAGGGCTTACGATGGCAATTGCAAACCCATCCCAGGAGCTCTTGATGAATGCAGCTTTTGCAACGGATATGCTGCTTCACAAGGAAGGGAGTGATATCCGCTATATCAACCGGATGAATCTTTTGGATGAAAAGGTGTCAAAAGAGGACGGAACTTCCGGGGCAAAAGAGGAAAAGGCTCCCCAAAATCCGGTTTTTGATGCGGTGCTTAAAGGGGATAAAGGCGACATTTTAAGTGAAGTAAAAAAGGAACTGGAAGCTGGAAAAGTACCGGATAGCATTATCAGCGAGGATTTGATTCCGGCAATCAATGAAGTGGGTGTTTTATTTGACAAGCAGATTTATTTCCTGCCTCAGCTTATTGCCAGTGCCAATGCAATGAAAATGGCAATCGAATATCTGGAGCCGATGCTTGCAAAGGATGGCAGCGAGGAAGAAATGGCAACGATTGTTATGGCGACGGTAGAGGGAGATATCCATGATATCGGTAAAAATCTGGTGGTTCTTATGTTGAAGAACTATGGCTACCGTGTGTTGGATCTCGGTAAGGATGTAGCGGCGTCTATCATCGTAGATACGGCACTAAAAGAAAATGCAAAGGTCATTGGACTGTCGGCGCTTATGACGACTACCATGATGCGGATGAAGGATGTTGTGGAACTGGCACAGGAAAAGGGCTATCAGGGCAAGATTATTGTTGGTGGCGCCTGCATTACACCGAGTTTTGCGGATGAGATTGGTGCAGATGGTTACTCAAAGGACGCCGCGGATTGTGTGAAACTGGTAGAACAGCTTTTGTCAGAGTAAGTGAAACAATAAATAATTAGTATTGTGAGAAGGGAAGGGAAAGTCATGGAAGTAAAGAAAGTTGGAACAAAAATAGCGATTACAGAAATAGAAGGACTGCGGATTGGACAGGCAAAGGATGAAAATGGGAAAACGGGTGTGACGGTGTTATTGTTTGACAAAACGGCTATCGGTGGTGTTGACATCAGCGGTGGTGGTCCGGCATCCAGAGAAACACCGCTTCTTTCACCGCTTACAGCAAGCGGTTCGCTTAACGCCATTGTTCTTTCAGGCGGTTCTGCTTACGGATTAGAAGCGAGTACCGGAGTGATGCAGTATTTGGAGGAGCATGGCATTGGGTTTGAGACGCAGTTTGCAAGAATACCGCTGGTATGCCAGTCCTGCATCTATGATTTGGGTTATGGAGATGCAAAGATTCGTCCGGATGCGAAGATGGGTTATGCGGCATGCGTGGATGCAGAAAAGGTAAAAGAACCGAAAAGTGGAAACGAAGGTGCTGGATGCGGAGCGACAGTTGGCAAGCTGTTTGGTATGGCCTGTGCAGAAAAATCCGGACTTGGCATTGCTGCTTTACAGGTGGGAGAATTAAAGATGGCAGCAGTGGTTGTGGTCAATGCGTTTGGTGATATTTTTGACTCAGCTACCGGGAAAAAGATTGCCGGATTAAAGAGCCCAGACCGGAGTGCGTATGTTGATACCTGTGAGGAGTTTTTAAAAATTGCAAAGCCTACAGATTTTTATAAAGAAAATACTACAATAGGAGCAGTTATTACCAATGGTCATTTTGCCCAGGATGAGGTAAATAAGATTGCGTCTATGGCAAGATGTGCTTATTCCAGAAATATTAATCCGGTTGGGACGATGGCAGACGGTGATACTATTTATGCCGTTTCGATGGGAAATGTGAGAGCGGATATCAATGTGGCGGGTACTCTTGCAGCACAGGTGATGTCTCTTGCAATTGAAAATGCAGTTGCCAGTGCAAAAATAACGGATGAAGAATACCTGAAAAATGTATAAAATAAGTATTGACTTTGCTTGGGACGAATAGTATAATAACTAAGTCGGTCGGTGGAAAGCTCGACCGCAAAATGGGATCTTAGCTCAGCTGGGAGAGCATCTGCCTTACAAGCAGAGGGTCATAGGTTCGAGCCCTATAGGTCCCATTTTACCGAAAAGGTAGTTTTCAAATGGCGAGATAGCTCAGTTGGCTAGAGCATACGGTTCATACCCGTAGTGTCGAGGGTTCAAATCCCCCTCTCGCTACTATGATGAGAAGCGGAGACGTTGAGATTACAGCGTTTCCGCTTTTTCGTTGCCATACATCTAAAGAAGGAGCGTATGGGGTTATTTATAAAAATGTTTGGACTGTGAATTGACAATACAGGATTGAAAATGCTATAATCCTAGAATGCTAATAGGAATTAAAGAAATTGGTTTCGTTTGGAAAAACGAAAAGATGAGTAGATAAAATAAAAAAGTAACACAGATGGCTGGCAGTGAATAAGAAGCTTATCAGCAGTTGGCAGATATACTTATTCGGAGGAATAAATATGGGATATTTTCCGTTTTTTATCGACCTGGAAGGGAAAGATGGGCTGATTGTAGGCGGCGGCAGGATTGCTGCCCATAAGATAGAAAAATTAAAGCCTTACGGAGCAGAGCTTACCGTTGTTGCACCAAACATTGAACAGAGAATAAGAGAAGATGAATCTCTTATTTGTGAGGAGCGTCCCTTTACGGATGAAGATGTGGAGGGAAAGTTTTTTGTTATTGCGGCGACGGATGAAGCAGAGTTGAATACGCATATCAGCGCAATTTGCAAAGAAAAAAATATTCTGGTAAACGTTGTGGATGAAAAAGAAAAATGCAGTTTTATTTTCCCTTCACTGGTGAAGGAAGGAAAATTAAGTGCGGGCATTTCCACAGAGGGTGCGAGCCCTGTGGTTGCGGCATACCTAAGAAGCCGTCTGGCTTCTTCTCTGCCGGAAAAAACAGAAGATATTCTGGATTATCTGGCTAAGCTTCGCATATGGACAAAGGAAAAAATCGCGGATTCTATGGCAAGGGCGGCTTTTTTACGGGAAATGGCGTTGCTTTGTATGGAATGGGGCAGACCACTCACGTGGGAAGAAACAGAAGGAAGACTTGCGGCGACAGAAGAAAAGGCGGCGAAAGACATAGCAGAAGTCAGGAATAAATAAATGCTATCTTATTACAGAAGGCAGAG
>CAMBKU010000080.1 GCA_945868305.1 uncultured Lachnospiraceae bacterium
AGGAGGGATAGGATGGAGGAAACGATAAGAAAGATTTTTCCGGAACATCTGCGCCAGGCATTTGGGGAATGTGAAGGGACAGAGAAGCTGGAGGAAATCAGAATCCGGATAAAACAGCCGATGATTTTTAGGACAGGGGACGGAGAATATTTTCTGGATGAGGGAAAAAGAAAATTTACAAAAAACCGGGAGTTGGCTTATTGCGCAGGAAAAGAAGATTTGGAGCAGATGCTTTTGTTTTTAAGCAGGTATTCCATCTATGCCTTTGAAGAAGAAATACGGCGCGGATACATTACTTTGGAAGGTGGACACCGGGTAGGTCTTGCCGGACAGGTTGTAATGGAGGAAGGAAAAGTTAAGACGATAAGGTACATAAATTTTATGAATATCCGTGTTGCAAGGGAAAAAAAGGGTTGTGCCCAAAATATGCTGCCATATCTTTATCAGGGAGACAGTATTTATAATACGCTCATTGTTTCTCCGCCGGGTATGGGAAAGACAACATATCTGCGGGATACAGTGCGGCTTCTATCAGACGGAAACCGGGAACGAAACGGGCTTCGGGTATGTATTATCGATGAACGATCTGAAATTGCGGCCTGTCATCTTGGTGTACCGCAGAATGATGTGGGGATACGGACGGATGTGATGGACGGATGTGAGAAGGCGGAAGGAATGCTTATGGTGCTGCGAGCCATGTCGCCTCAGGTAATTGCAGTGGATGAACTTGGCGGCAGGAGGGATTTTGAAGCAGTGGAGAAGGTTTTATATTGTGGCAGTCGGATATTGGGAACTGTTCATGCTGAAAACGTGGACGAACTGAAAAGAAAGCCGTCTTTGAGTGACTGGACAGGGAAACATATGATAGAGCGCTTTGTTGTGCTGAAAAGAACAGGTGATGGACGCCGTTTGTTTGAAATTTATGATGGGAGTTTAAAACAAATATGTTAAAAATGGCGGGGTGTCTGCTTATTCTGGTTGGAACAGGTGGCTTTGGAGTGAGTACCGGGGTTCAAATGCGAAAACATCTGGAACAGCTTGTAGAATTAAAAGAAATCATTTATACCCTGCTCTGTGAAATGAAATATTACAAAAAGCCGCTGGCGGAGGCTTTTTCTGCAGCATCAAAAAGCGGGGGAGAAAAACTTGGAAAGGTTTTTTCCTTAATTGCAGAGAGACTTAAAAATTTTGAAGATGCAAAGGGCAGCACAATCTGGGAGGAAAGCTTTTTTAAATATCGGGAAGATTTTCTTTTTTCCGGAGATGAATTTGAAATTATTCTAAAAACAGGGCATTTTCTGGATGCGCCAGATATGGAGACAAAGCAGCGTGAATTGGAACTTTATGAAGGGCAGATAAACAGGAAAATAGAGGAGATTCAGGAGGGAATGGGAGAGAAGCGGAGAGTTTGTATGTATGGAAGTGTATTTGGAGGACTTTTTCTTATTATTTTATTGATATAGCCACAAGCCGGCGGACAGATAAGACGGGAGAAGAAAAGTATGAGTGTAAATTTGATTTTTAAAATAGCAGCGGTTGGAATATTGGTCACAGTGCTAAGCCAGGTGTTAAAGCACAGCGGGAGAGAAGAACATGCTTTTCTCATCAGTCTGGCAGGGCTTATGATTGTTCTGTTTTGGATTATACCCTATATTTATGACCTCTTTGAAACTATGAAATCACTGTTTGTTTTGTAGGTGGGAAAATGGACATTCTTAAAATTGGAATACTGGGAATCGTAGGAGTGTTGCTGGCGGTTCCCTTAAAAATGCATAAGGCAGAGTACAGCCTGTTTATTAGTATGGCAGTCTGTATCTGTATATTTGTATACATTATTTCAAAAATTGAAATTATATATAATTACGTGAATTCTCTGCAAACGTTGCTTCCAATCGATGAGGAATATTTGGAGATGATTTTAAAGATGCTTGGAATTACTTATGTTTCTGAATTTTCTGTTAACCTTTGTAAGGATGCGGGGTATGGAGCAATCGCAGGACAGATTGAAATGTTTGCAAAGATTTCAATTTTAGTTATCAGTATGCCGGTACTCATGTCTTTTGTAAATATGATAGGAGAATTTTTATGAAAAAGTACAGGATAGGATGGATACTGTTTTTTTTATTTCTCTTTTTTCCGGGTTGTGCGATTACCGTGTATGGAAATAGTGCAGAGGAGAAGGCGGGGCAGGTGGTGACAGAGGAGGAAATAGAGGCGGAAGAGGAAAAATTAACGGAGTCCATGCTTAAGAAAATCGGGGTGGAGGATATACAGGACTTTCTGGATGAGCAGGAGGATTTTTCTGATGTGAGTTTTTTTGACATGGTCTGTTCATTGGTGGAAGGGAAGGATGGGACATGCTGGGAAAAATGTGGGGAATGGCTGAAAAATGCTTTGTGTAGTGAATTTTTGGAGACCAGAGGACTGTTTATACAGGTACTTGTCATAAGTATTGCGTTTGGCATTTTAAAGAATTTTACGGATATTTTTGACAACAGCTATATTTCAGGGCTTTGTTTTGTGCTGGTATACGGTATCCTTTCTATTCTTTTAATGAAGTCTTTTCTGGTTATGCATACACTGACGAAAGATACCATGAATACCACGGTAGACTTTATGAGAACGCTGATTCCGGTTTACTGCATGTCCATGGCATTTTCGAATGGGACCGCTACGGCAGCGGCGTTTTATGAATTGACGTTTGTTATTCTCTATCTGGTACAGTGGGTACTACTTTATGTATTGCTGCCACTTGTTCAGGTCATGGTCATTTTTGTGTTTATGAATGAGTTGCTGGAGGGAGAAAAATTTCAGAAGATGACAGAACTTATAGAGGAAGGGGTAGGTATGGCTTTAAAACTCATTACGTCTGCGGTGGTAGGGCTAAATGTAATACAGGGTCTGATTCAACCGGCAGCGGACAAGTTTAAAAACAGCATGATTTCAAAAACTGCTTCCGCAATTCCGGGAGTGGGTGGTTCTATACGGTCTGTCAGTGAAATTATTGTCAGCGCCGGAACACTGGTTAAAAACAGTGTCGGTGTTGCTGCTATGCTGTTGTTGTTTGGGTTATGTCTGCTTCCGGTTATAAAGATGGGAGTAATGGCATTTTTTTATAAGCTGTCGGCAGCGATTGTGGAACCAATTGCGGATAAGCGGATTGCAGGAACCATGAATGGAGTGTGCAGGGGCAGTGTACTTCTGGCAAAAATTCTTCTGACGTCCGTACTGCTTTTTCTGATTACGATTGCGATGGTGACGGCGTCCACGAGTTTCATTTATTAGGAGGAAATATGGAGAAGCTGTTGGAATGGATGAAAGGAATAGTGCTGCTGTTTTTCCTTTTATCAGCGCTTTTGTATTTTGTACCCCGGGATGTATACAAAAAATATATTCGTTTTTTTATGGAACTTATTCTGGTGCTTGCTATACTGCTTCCAATCATAAGGGTATTGTATGACGGGGATGCTTTTGAAAAAATGGTACATTATGATGAGTTCTGGCAGCAGATGGATAATCTGCAGATGGACGTGGAGCATATGGAATACATACAAAATGAATACTATGTGGAAGAATATGAAAAGAGTATGGAAAATGATATCGAAAATATGGTGAAGGAATATGGCTATGAAGCTTTGGAAGTCAGAGTAGAATTAAATGAAAGCTATGAAATAGAAAATATTGAACTTTCGGTAAAAAAAACGGAAGCTTTCGAGGGAGATTTTGATGCAATGAAAAAGGCATTGCTGGATTTTTACCAGGTAGAGGAGAAAAATTTGGAGATTTCGGTGCAGTAGGGAGGCAGCATGAAAAATTTCTTTGACTTGAAAAAATTAAAAGAGATGGATAAAAACAAGTGGCTTATTGCGGTTTGCGTCGGTGCATTGTTATTGGTCATTGCTCTGCCGGTGGATTCCGGAAAGAAGGAAAAGGATGCCGGAAGTGATACATCAATTATCGAGACAGAAAAACAGACAGAGAGTGGAAAAGAGACAGGTGCTTCAACGGAGGATGTATATCGGGTTTCTCTGGAAAACGAATTGACAGAGATGTTGGAAAGTATGGAAGGGGTGGGAAAAGTAAAGGTCATGATTACGCTGAAGGATAGTGGAGAAAGCGTGGTGGAAAAAGATCATTCCGACAGTAACAGTACAAGCGAGGAAACGGATAAGGAAGGAGGAAGCAGGTCACAGACAGAGCTTCAGTCGGAGGAAACAACTGTCTATGCAGATAATGAGAGCGGTATGCCGTTTGTCAGCAAAGAGAAAAAACCAGCGGTGGAAGGGGTGCTTGTTCTTGCGGAAGGCGGTGGAGATACGGCGGTAAAACAGAATATTTCTGATGCAGTTTTGGCATTATTCAATGTGGAGGCACATAAGATAAAGGTAGTTAAGATGAGTGTGCAGGAGGGAACAGAATGAAAAACATATTTAAGAAAAATCAAATCATCATAACAGCGCTGGCACTTATGATCGCGGCAGCGGGGTATGTCAGCTATACGAACGGAAATATAAAGGACGATAAGGCAGCAGAAACCAGTGCGGAAGCTATGGAAGAAGATTACGAGATTTCAGATGAAGATATGGAACTGACAGAAGAAAATATTTTTACCGATACGGAAGATGAGTCAACGGAGACTGCGGCGGATGCAGGGGTGGCAGAAAACGGAAGTGATACCGGAATCGAGAATCCGGGCGAGGCGGTACTCACCAGTTCTAATGTTGGGAATGTGGATTTTGCAGTAGAAATGAAATTGAATCGGGAGCAGGTTCGTTCCCAGAATAAGGAAACACTGATGGATGTCATCAACAATGCCAATATTACAGATACACAGAAACAGGCAGCAGTAGATCAGATGATTGCCATGACAGACATTGCAGAGCGGGAATCCGCAGCAGAAATGCTTTTGGAGGCGAAGGGCTTTACCGATGTTGTAGTAAGTATCACAGACGATAGTGCGGATGTTGTGCTTAATATGGGTGAGGTGACAGATGCAAAGCGTGCTCAAGTAGAGGATATTGTAAAGAGAAAGACAAATGTGGCGGCAGACAAAATTATTATTACACCAATTCAGACGACATCTGATGGAACAGGAAGTACGGGAACAAATACAGAAAGCGGAACAGAACAGTCACAGACCGGAAGTCAGGGCACGACAGGCAGCAGTGAAACAAGTACCACAGGAACAACAGGAAGTACGGGCATGACAGAAAGCACCGAGACAGCAGAAAGTACGGAAAGTGCAGAGTGATTTATTACATAGAGGATTTGAAAAAAAGGTATAAGTCGGTTGCGGAAATGACAGAATGATTTTATAATAAAATCAGGTAAAAAACAGGAGGAACAGACAGATGAAAAGGGTTTTTTTATTCGTATTAGATAGTGTTGGAATCGGTGAGATGCCGGATGCAGCGGAATATGGGGATGTAGGAAGTAACACACTGCTTGCAGCATCAAAAAGTCCATATTTTTCCATGCCAAATATGCGAAAACTTGGGTACTTTAATATAGATGGCGTAGAAATCGGGGAGAAGGAAAAGCATCCGCTTGGCTCCTTCGCGAGGATGGCGGAGCTTTCCAAAGGAAAGGATACAACGACAGGACATTGGGAGATTGCGGGCATCGTATCAAAGGCTCCGATGCCGACTTATCCGAATGGATTTCCAAAGGAGATAATAAGAGAATTTGAGGAACAAACCGGGCGAAAGGTTATCTGCAATAAGCCGTATTCCGGAACCGATGTTATCCGGGATTATGGCGAAGAACATATGAAAACGGGAGCGTTGATTGTGTATACCTCTGCAGACTCTGTATTTCAGGTGGCAGCACATGAGGACATTGTTCCGGTAGATACACTTTACCATTACTGTGAGATTGCCAGAAAAATTCTGCATGGAGAGCATGGCGTCGGGCGTGTGATTGCAAGGCCTTTTGTGGGAACACCCGGAAATTTTGTAAGAACCTCACGCAGACATGATTTTTCTTTGGTTCCACCGAAGAACACAATGTTAGATCAGATGAAGGATGCAGGGCTTGATGTTCTGGCAGTAGGCAAGATTAATGATATTTTTGCAGGAAAGGGGATTACTGATTTTATCCGAACAGACGGAAATGCAGACGGTATCGAGAAGACATTAAATTGGATGGAACGCGATTTTAGCGGACTTTGTTTTGTTAATCTGGTTGACTACGATATGCTTTATGGACACCGGAATGATGTGGACGGCTACGCAAAGGCGCTTACTTATTTTGATGAGCAGCTTCCGCGGATTTTAGAAAAAATGCGAGAAGAAGATATTCTTATGATTACTGCAGATCACGGCTGTGATCCATCTACGCCGTCCACCGACCATTCCAGGGAGTATGTTCCTCTTATTCTCTATGGAAATCCGGTAAAACCTGGAGTCAATTATGGAACGAGAGAAGGCTTTGGAGATATCGGGGCAACAGTACTTTCTTATTTCGGTATTCCATCCGGCATTGAGGGAACAGCTATTCTGGATTTTGGGAAGAAGATAGATTAGAGGGATTTTTTGCCGCATTTCTTGACAATCCCTGTGTGGTATTATAAACTTAAGAAGTTTATGGAAAGAATGGGAGGAGAATCCTTTGGCAGATTTAAGAAAAGAAATAGAGAAAAGAAGAACTTTTGCAATCATATCCCATCCGGATGCCGGAAAGACGACTTTGACAGAGAAATTTCTTCTCTACGGAGGAGCCATCAATCTGGCTGGTTCCGTAAAGGGAAAGGCGACTGCAAGGCACGCGGTATCTGACTGGATGGAAATCGAAAAACAGAGAGGTATTTCCGTTACCTCATCCGTATTACAGTTTAATTATGATGGCTACTGCATCAATATTCTTGATACACCGGGACATCAGGACTTCTCGGAGGACACCTATCGTACCTTGATGGCGGCAGATTCTGCGGTCATGGTCATTGATGCATCTAAGGGCGTGGAGGCACAGACAAGAAAATTGTTTAAGGTCTGTGTTATGCGTCATATTCCGATTTTTACTTTTATCAACAAAATGGACAGGGATGCCAATGATACTTTTGACTTGCTGGATGAGATAGAAAAAGAGCTTGGTATTGCCACTTGTCCGGTTAACTGGCCGATTGGCTCCGGTAAGAATTTTAAAGGTGTTTATGACAGGAATACGAAAAAGGTTATGACGTTTTCTGATACCTTAAAAGGGACGAAGGAGGGACTGGAGAAAGAAATTGCTATTGATGATCCGGTTCTTTCAGAGGAAATTGGGGCAGAATATAAAGAACAGCTTTTAGAGGAGATTGAACTTTTGGACGGTGCTTCCGCAGAATTTGATATGGAGCAGGTGTCAAAGGGTGAGCTTTCTCCGGTATTTTTCGGTTCTGCTTTGACAAATTTCGGCGTGGAGACTTTTTTGAAGCACTTTTTGCAAATGACTTATTCGCCGTTACCGAGAAAGGCAGATGTCGGAGAAATCAATCCGTTTTCAGAGGATTTTTCAGCGTTCGTATTTAAAATTCAGGCGAATATGAATAAAAACCACAGGGACAGGGTAGCCTTTATGCGAATCTGTTCTGGAAAGTTTACTGCAGGCATGGAAGTTAATCATATCCAGGGCGGAAAGACAATCAAACTTTCCCAGCCGCAGCAGCTCATGGCGGATGAACGTAAAATTATCGAAGAAGCATATGCCGGAGATATCATAGGTGTATTTGATCCTGGTATTTTTTCGATTGGAGATACACTTACAACGGCGAAGGAAAAGTTTGCTTTTGAAGGAATACCAACCTTTGCGCCGGAACATTTTGCAAGAGTGCGTCTGGTAGATTCCATGAAGCGTAAGCAGTTTGTAAAAGGAGTTACCCAGATTGCTCAAGAGGGTGCTATCCAGATTTTTCAGGAATATAAAGGTGGTATGGAAGAAATTATTGTGGGTGTCGTGGGCGTACTGCAGTTTGACGTTTTGAAATTCCGGCTGGAGAGTGAATATAATGTGGAAATTCGACTGGAAAATCTTCCGTATGAACATATCCGCTGGATTGAGAATAAAAATGTTGACATGGACAAGCTTACCGGAACTTCAGATATGAAAAAAGTTATGGACATGAAGGGCAATCCGCTCTTACTTTTCGTTAATGCATGGAGTGTCGGTATGACGTTGGATCGTAATGAAGGGCTGGAGTTGTCTGAATTCGGAACGGCACAATAAATAGTTGGAAGAACATAAGGAGGAAAAAGATATGGCAGTTGTAACAATCACAAATGACAATTTTGAAAAAGAAGTATTGGCATGTGATATCCCGGTGCTTTTGGATTTTTGGGCAGACTGGTGCGGACCGTGTAAAATGATGGCCCCAGTGGTGGAGGAACTGGCAGAGGAATTGGAAGGACAGGTAAAGGTCGGTAAGGTAAATGTGGACGAGGAAGCAGCATTGGCACTGAAGTATCAGATTATGAGCATTCCTACCTTGATTGTCATGAAAAAAGGCGTGTTCCAAAATAAAGCAATCGGTGTACAGACAAAGGAAGCTGTACTGGAACTCCTAAAATAGGGCTTGACGGAAAGACCGTCCGGAATTTATAATAAGAGCAGTTGAGAATCTTCAACTGTTCTTTTTTCATTGCTATGCATCCGTAGGAATCTACTGTTAGCAGGTTCTGTAGGTAAAACAGCGTTAAATCCCAATCCAAACAAAAAAGCGAACACATTTTCGAAAAAATAGTTGACTTTTGAAGAAAAGCAGTATATCATTATTTTTAGAGAGCGAACATAGGTTCGCGCAAGAAGGAGAATAAATATGGCAAAGGAAGATAAATTAAAGGCACTTGATGCCGCAATTTCACAGATTGAGAAACAATATGGCAAGGGATCTATTATGAAGTTGGGAGATCCGTCTACAAGTATGAATGTAGAGACAGTGCCTACAGGGGCACTTAGCCTTGATATTGCGCTGGGACTTGGTGGACTTCCAAAGGGAAGAATCATAGAAGTATATGGACCGGAGTCCAGTGGTAAGACAACGGTGGCATTGCACGCAGTGGCCGAGGTACAAAAACGCGGAGGAATTGCAGGATTTATTGATGCGGAACATGCCCTGGATCCGGTTTATGCAAAGAATATAGGGGTAGATATTGATAATCTTTATATTTCCCAGCCGGACAATGGAGAGCAGGCACTTGAGATTACAGAGACAATGGTGCGTTCCGGCGCAGTGGATATTGTTATCGTCGATTCGGTTGCGGCATTGGTTCCGAAGGCGGAAATTGATGGGGATATGGGAGATTCTCATGTGGGACTTCAGGCGAGACTTATGTCTCAGGCACTTCGTAAGCTGACAGCGGCAATCAGCCGTTCAAATTGTATCGTTATTTTTATCAATCAGCTCCGTGAGAAGGTTGGTGTTATGTTTGGAAATCCTGAGACAACGACAGGTGGACGTGCTTTGAAGTTTTACTCATCTGTACGTTTGGATGTCCGTCGTATCGAAGCGTTAAAGCAGGCCGGCGAAGTTGTTGGTAACCGTACCAGAATCAAAGTTGTTAAGAATAAGGTGGCACCTCCGTTTCGGGAAGCGGAATTTGACATTATGTTTGGACAGGGAATCTCAAGGGAAGGGGATGTACTGGATCTGGCTTCTGAAATTGGTGTAATCAACAAGTCTGGGGCATGGTATGCCTACAATGGAGAGAAAATCGGTCAGGGACGGGAAAATGCTAAGCAGTTTTTGAAGGAGAAACCGGAGGTGTTTGCAGAGGTAGAAGCAAAGGTGCGTGCTCATTATGGACTGGGTACAGAAGGTACGGAAGCAGAAACTGAAAAGAAGGAGACTGCCGGAAAGAAAGAAACAACGGAAGCAGAGAAAGAAGTATAAAATATGCTGGTACAAGAAGTTATAAAAATGCCTGCAAAAAAAGTCAGAGTGACATTTTCAGATGCAGAGCCTTTGGTATTATATCAAGGGGAAGCAAGGAAATATCGCATTGCGGAAGGCGAAGAACTTTCGGATGAGGATTATCAGGATATTTATTATAATATTTTGGGGAAACGTGCAAAGAAACGTGCTATGCATCTTTTAGAAAAAATGGATCGGACAGAAAGCAATCTGAAAGATAAGTTGCGACAGAATGGGTATCCGGAGAAGCTAATCGAAGATGCAGTTGCTTATGTAAAGAAATATCATTACATAGATGATTTACGCTATGCGAAAAATTATATCAGATGTCATCAGGAACAAAAAGGTGCCGGCAAACTAAAGATAGAGTTGATGCAAAAAGGTGTGGCAAAGGATTTGATTGAGCAGGCACTTGAGGAAGAATTTCAGATGGATGAGAGAGAAAACATTTATCAGCTTCTTCAAAAAAAAGGATATTTTTCAGAAGAAAAACTTCCGGTAGAACAGCGTCGGATTTATCAGTATTTGTTGCGGCGTGGCTATAGGAGCAGTGACATTTTGAGTGTAATGAAATGCGACGACTACTTGACATAACTTGTGATTAAGTATAAAATTTAT
>CAMBKU010000081.1 GCA_945868305.1 uncultured Lachnospiraceae bacterium
CAAAAGAGCTGTCCCTCTATACTGTCATGCGCTTTTTTGTCATTGATTCCATGGCATATGACAATATTGAGAAACAGCTCTGTTCTGTCCGACCGGATTTTATCGAAATCCTGCCTGCCCTGATGCCAAAAGTTGTCTCCCGCATCTGCAAGCTTTCCCCGGTTCCGGTCATTACCGGTGGTCTGGTCACTGATAAAGACGATGTCATGCAAATGATTCAGGCCGGCGCCATCTCTATCTCCTCCACAAATGAACAGGTCTGGTTTTTATAGTAAACCTTATGCCTGTGCCTTTTCTTGTCCGGATGTCTTTGAGTCATCATCCTTCATTACCATCTTTAACAGGATAGGTGTAAGCAAAGTCGTTACAATAACCACCACAACAATCGGTGCAAACAATACATCGTCTAGCATTCCACAGGCGTGACCTTTCTGCGCTACGATTAAGGCAACCTCACCACGTGAAACCATGCCCACACCAATCTGCAATGCCTCCTTATTCGTGTACTTACATATTTTCGCACCAAGACCACAGCCCACAATCTTTGTCAAAATCGCAACGACAAGCAGGATAAAGCAAAAACCAATCAGCTTACCATTCATTCCTTCTAACTGCGTCTTAATACCGATACTTGCAAAGAATACCGGAGAAAAAATAAGATAAGAAGGCACCTCCACTCTCGCCTTGATGTAACGCCCGATTTTCATATTGCAGAGCATAAGTCCGGCAAAATATGCTCCCGTTATATCTGCAATGCCGAAAAACTGTTCAGATATGTAGGAAAGAAGGAAACAGAAAGCAATCGCAAAGATAGTCATTCTTCGTTTCTCTCCCGGTCCTTCAATCAACTTCTTGCATTTAAACATCACAAACGCAATAATTGCAATCACAATAAAGTAAAGAACGATTTTTAAAAGAACCGTCATCGGATTTACCGAAGTATCTTCTATGCTAGTTACAACCGTAAGAACAATGATACCCATAACGTCATCAATGACCGCAGCTCCAAGTATTGTCGTTCCCACACGTCCTTTTAACTTTCCAAGCTCTCTCAGCGTCTCGACTGTGATACTTACAGATGTCGCTGTCAGTACAACGCCTACGAAGACTGCCTTTAATACTTCCTTAAAATCTCCAAAATCGGTATGGAAATAGAGCGCGTAGGATAAAAATCCACCAAGCAGCGGAACAATTACTCCTATAGCCGCCGTAACAAAGGATGCTACACCATTTTCCTTCAATTCACTTAAATCCGTATCCAGACCTGCCGAAAACATAAGCAGAATAACACCGATTTCCGCAGTAATTTCCAGATAACTTCCTGTCGTTCCCTCAAAACTAATCAGATTCAACAGAGACGGTCCTAAAATAATACCTGCAAGGAGTGCTCCGACTACCTGCGGCATATTAAACTTCCTGGAAAAAAGACCGCAGACTTTCGTTGAAAACAGGATAATTGCCAAAAACAGCAAAAATTCATAAGATTCCATGATATCATTTCCTTCCGCATTTTTTTATTTTCTTAACTGGAAACATTTTACACCCATTTTTTCCGAAATTCAATCATTTTATTTCTTGCAAAAACCGTTCTATTGATACCCTACAGGACTGAAAATCCCCTTAAATCAAATGAAAAAGCAGCCTTTCGGCTGCTTCTTCGAGGAGTTTAGTTATGAAAATGTTACATCTATTAAAAAGGAAATTATTGCCTAGTCGAAGCTGACGACTCCGATACATCAGATATCGTCAACTTCATTTGATACTGTTAGTATATCCTCAAAATATGACTAAACTGTGTCTGATTTATAAAAGGATTCTAAAGTTTTATTAAGAGATTCTAAAACGTTTCTAAAAATATCTTTCTTCCTGTTTCCTTCTGTATTTTCTATGCTTCTTCCTCCTTTGAGGCATTCAAAATGCCTGCCGCAGAAGTTTCCAATGCTTCCTTTGCCCTCCTTAACTCCGCTGCCTGCTCCTCGGTAACACTTGCAGGCTTTGTCCGTGCTACCAGCTTCTTTAAGTAGGAAAGGTCAGACTTAATCTGCTTTTTCGTCCCCTTATCCAGTGTCTTTTTCTCTCTGGAAAGTGCTGCCTCGG
Source organism: uncultured Lachnospiraceae bacterium (assembly GCA_945868305.1). Taxonomy (GTDB): domain Bacteria; phylum Bacillota; class Clostridia; order Lachnospirales; family Lachnospiraceae; genus Roseburia_D. The sequence goes on from CAMBKU010000081.1 coordinate 2,098, forward strand.
TACAACGTATCAGCGTATCGGACTCGTTCCTAATTTCCACGCAGGCACGACGTTGTCCGTCTGATGCCTCATATTCCGCCGCTTCTTTAATCGCCCGTTCAATATCCTCATCCGACATATTCGTACTGGAAGTAATCGTAATCTGCTGCTGTTTTCCCGTATCTAAATCCTTTGCTGACACCTGCACAATGCCATTGGCATCAATATCAAAAGTAACCTCAATCTGAGGCACACCTGCCATTGCGGGCTTGATTCCTTTCAGTTTAAAATTTCCCAAAAGCTTATTGTCTTTGGCAAATTGCCGTTCACCCTGAAGCACCTTGATTTCCACAGAAGTCTGGAAATTACCAGCCGTAGAAAACACCTTACTGTGCCGGGTAGGAATCGCCGTATTTCGCTCAATCAGCCTGGTAGCCACTCCTCCCACCGTTTCGATGGAAAGTGACAGGGGAGTTACATCCATCAAAATTATTTCCGCTGCAGCAGAGCCTGGCACTACCTGTCCGCCCAGTTTTCCCCCTTGTACCGCCGCACCTAACGCTACGCATTCGTCAGGATTCAGATTTTTAGATGGCTCCTGACCTGTCAGTTGCCTTACTTTTTCAACCACGGCAGGCATTCTCGTCGAACCGCCTACTAAAAGTACCATGCCAAGTTCTCTGGCCGAAATCCCCGCATCGGAAAGCGCCTGTGTTACCGGTCCCTCTGTCCGTTCCACAAGATCATGTGTCAGTTCTTCAAACTGTGCCCTTGTCACATTCATGTCCAAATGCTTAGCCTCGCCCCGGACTGTCGTGATAAAAGGAAGGTTTATGTTAAAGGATGCTGCGGAGGAAAGTGCTTTTTTCGCCTTTTCGGCTTCCTCCCTGATTCTCTGCATTGCAGTTATGTCCTTTGACAGATCTATCTTTTCCTGTTTCTTATATTCGGAAACGATATAATCCGTAAGTCTCCCATCAAAATCGTCGCCACCCAGATGATTGTCCCCTGCTGTCGCCAGGACTTCAATCAGATTATCACCAATCTCAATCACGGAAACATCGAATGTCCCGCCACCCAGATCATAAACCAGAATTTTCTGTGCTGCACCGTGATCAAGACCATAGGCTAAGGCTGCGGAAGTTGGTTCGTTGATGATACGCATCACATTTAATCCTGCAATTCGTCCCGCATCTTTTGTTGCCTGTCGCTGTGCATCGTTAAAATATGCCGGTACCGTAATCACCGCGTCTGTCACACTCTCTCCAAGATAGCTCTCTGCATCCTTCTTTAGCTTCCGCAGAATCATAGCCGAAATCTCCTGGGGCGTATAAAACTTTCCTTCCGCTTTCACACGGTAATCGGTTCCCATCTGCCGTTTGATGGAAAAGACGGTGCCTTCCGCATTGACAGCAGCCTGTCGCTTTGCCACATCTCCTACCAGCCGTTCCCCATCTTTCGTAAATGCCACAACAGACGGAGTTGTCCTCGCTCCCTCCGCATTTGTGATGACCACCGGATTTCCGTTTTCCAACACGGCCACACAGCTATTTGTCGTACCCAAGTCAATTCCAATTATTTTTCCCATGCTTTACCTCTCAGTTCTTTTATCGTTATCTTCACTTTAGGACTGAGAAAAACCAAAGTCAATAAAGCAGGTTGTTATTTAAGAAATTGTTTATAGAATTTTTATTTAGATTTTTCATCTTATCTGCATTTCAACACTTCCAGCACATATTCCCACACACGTTTTGTGGATGAAATGCATAATTTTTCCCCGGTAGTGTGGATATCTATCATATCAGGTCCAATGGAAACCGCATCCATGTCAGGAATCTTGCCGGAAAGGATACCACATTCTAGTCCTGCATGAATTGCCTCAACGGACGGTTTCTTTCCATACATCCGCTCATAGATTGCGACCATATCTTCCCTCAGTCTGGAATCCTTTTTATACTCCCATGCCGGATAATCACCGTATACGGAAATGCTTCCTCCGAGCAGTTCGGTAAAGGATTTCAATTTCTCTACCAGATATTCTTTTTGTGTTTTCACAGAGCTGCGGACAGAATACTTCAAAACGACTGCATCTTCCTCTGTATACAGAATGCCCAGATTTAAAGAAGTCTCAACCAGTCCCTCAATGTCCATGCTCATGCGCTGAACACCGGCCGGAAGGTGTACCAAAAGTGCCGTCACCTTTTTGGTGGATGCTTCACTCATGGCCATTTCTTCTGCTCTTCCAAGTCCGATTACTTTGATACAGATATCCTTATCGCTGCTCTGATACTCTTTACTTAAAATTTCCTGATACTCTGCCGCTTTCTTTTTTAATATCTCTGTATGCTCCGCAGCTATGAGCACCTTCGCTTTCGACTCGCGGGGTATGGCGTTATCCTTCGTTCCCCCCTCCAAAGTAACAACAGAAAATGGCATTTTCTCCGCAAGTCGAAGGAAAAAGCGCCCCATCAGGAGATTTGCATTCGCACGTTCTTTATCAATCTCCCCCCCGGAATGCCCGCCCAGCAAGCCAGAAATATGAATCTCAAACGCTTCTCCCGTCTTTTTTTCAAACTCTACCGGAAGACGACACACTGTTGTACAGCCCCCTGCACAGCTTGCCAGCATATGACCTTCTTCTTCCGAATCCAGGTTCAGCACTTTCTTTCCCTTTAACATGGAAAGATCAATGCCAGTAGCTCCATCCATGCCGACTTCCTCCGAAACTGTAAGTACGACCTCAAGCCTTGGATGTTCAATCGTATCGGAATCCAAAATCGCAAGTGCATATGCAACTGCGATTCCATCATCCCCGCCAAGTGTCGTTCCCTTTGCAGAAATATAATCGCCTTCAATCTGAAGCTCTAACGGATCATTTTCAAAATCAATACTGCATTCAGGCTCTTTCTCACAAACCATATCCATATGCCCCTGCAAAATAATTGGCTCTGCATCTTCATAGCCCTTTGTTGCTTCTTTAATTATCACAACATTTTTCAAGTCGTCCTGATAAACCTCCAGATTTCTTTCCTTTGCAAACGCAACCAGATAGTCACTGATTTTTCCTTCTTTGTAAGAAGGATGCGGTATTTTGCAAATCTCCTCAAAATAGTAAAAAACTTCTTTTGGCTCTAAATTTTCTAATACTCTCATTTATAACTGCTCCTTTTCCATTAAATCTATAAACTGTTCTGCACGCTTCTGCCAACTGTGCTTTTTATCAAATTCTTCTTCTGCATTTGCCGCGATTCCTTCGCGCTTTTGTTTATTCTCCAGAAGTTCTTCTGCCAAATACGGCAACTCCTCGAAATGTCCGGGTGAAAACAACACAATATTTTCTCCGTCTTTAAAATTTTTATCCATATAAACATTTCGATCGGTCAAACATACTGAACCATTCGCCATTGCAGCAAATATACGGTCATGAGCACCTGCCTGAAACAGCGGCGAAACATTTAAAACAATCTCATATTCCGCTATTTTCTGAAAGGTCATGGAAAAATCCACCGGCGGCTGAATCTGAAAATACCTGCTTTCCTGCTCCTTTAGCTGTTCCCAGTTGTTTCCCTGTACTGTCACAGGAATTCTATGTTTTACCAGTGTCCGTATGGCTTCCTCCCGATAATAGTTCCGAAGATACCGGTCTACGTGATACATCCGGTTCATCCGAACAGCAAATTCTGTATCAGATATCTGTTCTCCGCGTTCTTCTAAAAGCTGCGCAAAAGCCTCCTCCTGCGGCAGGGAAGGCTCCGCCAGCATTCGCTCAATCAGTTCCTTATCATCCCTGCGCAGCGCTTCCGGTAAATCTGCTATTTCCCGATAAACCTCCGCTGCACAATTATAGGTTCCGATAAAGAGCACCGACTCCTTCTTCTTTTCCATTGGAATGGGCAGAGGCGCCTTTGTCGCTCCCAGAGGCAAAAAGAACACACTCTTTATTTGCGGATAATATTTTTTTGTATACCTGACATGATTTTCATCCAGACAAATCACATGATAATTTTTTAATGGAACCACAAGTCCCGGATGATGATAAAACGGATGATCCACCAGATAATTGTAAAATGGTCCGTCGAGCCCATCCAGATAAAGCGCTCCATCATCTGTCACCGCTCTTGGCAATAGCGAATTAATATCCAGAATTGCCGTGTAACTTTTCCCAACGTAAGGCGCAAGCTGACGATCTACATCCCTATCCAGATTCAAAATGCAAAGTTCCACCGGATAACCCATCTGTTCAAAGGCATCCGCCATCTGATTCATAAAAAAATCCGCTGAATAATAGCAAATTTCCCGGCTGGCAAATAACAGTACCGGTTTCTTTTTCTCTTTCTTCATCTCTCTTATGCCTTATATCTGTTCTTGTTATTGAAACCTCCCCTATTCTAGCACCTTTTTGCTATTTATACAATGAACGGCAACGCATATTCCCAAAAACATTTGCCATATATACTTGGATTTTTTATAATGAATTTAGAACTTGAAATATAACAAAAGGAGAATACTTATGTGTGGGATTTGCGGATTTTCAGGACATCCAGATGACGAACTTTTACATAAAATGGGAAACGCCATAAAACACAGGGGACCGGATGATGAAGGCTACTACAGTGACGGCAGAATGAATCTCTGCTCCAGACGGCTTTCTATTGTGGACTTAAAATTCGGTGGTCAGCCGGTATATAACGAGGACTCCTCCGTACTTGCCGTGTGGAATGGGGAAATCTATAATCACCGGGAACTGACTGCCGATTTAAAAAAACGGGGACATGATTTTTATTCCGACCATTCGGACTCAGAGCTTATTGTTCATCTTTATGAGGAATATGGTACTGATTTCGTCCAGAAGCTGAACGGAATGTTTGCCATTGCTCTCTGGGATCGAAAACGTGAACGTCTGCTCTTGATTCGGGACCGAATGGGAATAAAACCGCTTTTTTACTACTACAGCGGTACGCAAATTGTTTTTGCTTCGGAAATAAAAAGTATTCTTCTTCACCCGGCATATGAAAAGGAAATCAATCCTGCAGGTATTTATTCTTACTTTTCCTTTCAGGAGGTGTGTTCTCCCGTAACTGCTTTTGCTGGCATCTATGCTCTGCGCCCGGGAACCATGCTTTCTTTTTCAACATCCGGAATAGAACTTTCTTCTTATTTTAAGTTATCCTTTCAGCCAGTCTGCACAGACTCCTTTGAGACCGCTGTGGAAAAAACGCGCTTTTTGCTGGAAGATGCAGTAAAAATCCGTATGCATGCAGATGTGGAAATTGGTTCCTTTTTAAGCGGTGGGTTGGATTCCGGTATTGTCACCGCACTGGCTTCCTCTCATACCTCAGGTTCTTTCAATACTTACTGCTTAAAGCATGAAGCCAGACATCCAGGCACACTTTATCATAAAGACGAGGATGTTCTTTGTGCATCCCGGATTGCCGAACAATATCATACTGCTCATACCTGTATCCCCATGACTGCCGAAGATATGATTAGCGGGATTGACACTGTCATCCGTGCCTTTGACCAGCCCTTCGCCGCTTCTGCTTCTACCTGGTTCTTATCCAGACGTGCCAGTCAGGATGTAAAAGTCGTCCTCTCCGGTGACGGTGCAGATGAACTGTTTGGAAGCTACACATTACAGCAGCTTGCATTTCCGATGCAGCATTTTTCCCGTATGAAAAAGCAGGGCATTTCTGCCGAAAATATGGATGCTGCACTTCTTGCACCTTTTTGTGACAACAGAGAATTTCTTGAAAATCTTTACAGTTTTTGTGACGACAGTGAAATGCTCCTGAGTTACCGTATGCTTAATATGACAGACACGGACAAGGCTTTGTTTCTATCAGAAGACGTGTTCGGAGATTTTCTGAATAAAAAACGAACCCTAGTACAACTTCGTGAAATCTTTTCTGGTCTGAGCGGTACAGATGCCTTAAATCGCTCTTTGGAATATTATCAGGCTACCTTTCTGCCGGATCAGGTGTTAAGCTATACTGACGCCTTGTCTATGGCTCATGGACTGGAAATCCGTTCTCCGTTTCTCGATTACCGTTTGGTGAATTATGTAAACTCCTTGCCCGGCAGCTACAAAATTCATAACGGCGAGACCAAATATCTCTTAAAGAAAGCCGCAAAGGGATTTCTCCCAGATGAACTGATTTGCCGAAAAAAAGAGGGCTTTATCCCTCCCATCCATGACTGGCTTCGTTTTGAATTAAAAGAATATATAACGGATACGTTAAGTCCTGCTGCTGTTTCCCGCTACCCATTCTTAAAAGCTGACAATGTTTCCTTCCTGCTGCACAAATACTATTCGGCACCTTTGGAAAATGATTATCTGGCAGATATTATCTGGAATCTTGTCTGCTTTGAGCGTTGGTGCGAACTCTATATTTAATTCAAAGATTGATTATGATATAATAATATGAAATATACTAAAAGGAGTATCAAAAATATGATGAGCCCGGAAGCACTTAATGCAAAATTAGACGATATGTTAAAAGATACGAAAGCCAAACACTTAAAATGGCATTTGGAGATTGAGACCTCAGAATATGAGGACAAAGAAAAGAAAATCGTAGTAAAAGAAGATAACAAAGAGTGGCTGATGGATGAGTGCTATGTTGCTTTTTCCTGCAATTATCGCGGGGAAGATTTTGTCATGATCACTTATGAAGATATTGAAACCTGCGGAAACAAGACACGTTCCTTAAACCTGGTCTTTCTTCCTCCGGTTTCCATGCGGCTTTTTGATGTGAATATCCTTGCCCCTTACAGCATTCCAACCAATGCCGTTCTTACCGCTAAAATCCATACACTATGGGAAACCCTGCTTGCTCTGTACAAAGAGGACAAGAATAATGTAGATATTATCACTGACACCTGGGTACCTGATAAGGGAACAGCACACCTCTAAATCTATAAGAAACTGCCACTACATAAAGTATACCTTTTTCGCGTCAGTTTTCTTTAAATGTATGACAATAAAAAATGGTACTGGTTCTCCAGTACCATTTTTCTTATTTGTTATTTTATCAACTATACCAGTTCAAGAAGAACTTCTAATGCACCGTCACCTTTACGCTGACCGATTTTCACGATTCTGGTATAACCACCGTTGCGATCTGCATATTTCGGAGCAATTTCGTCAAATAATTTTGCCGGTAAATCAACCTGCTTTGTATTTTTCTTTCTTCCAGCTACTTCAGTCGGAACTTCCTTTACCGGATAAATAACCTTTAACATTTCGCGTCTTGCATGAAGACGGGATGGCTTATCTTTCTTGATTGTCTTTTCTACTTCATCGTATACGGTAACTTTCTTTCCGTCTACAACTTCTTTGACTCTCTTGCCATCTTTATCTTTGCGGGCAACTTTAGCCTTTACCGTTACTTCTTCAAAATTATCTTTTTCCTTTACTGCTAAAGCAATAAGTCCTTCTGCTACTTTACGGATTTCTTTTGCTTTTGCTTCTGTGGTAACAATCTTACCATTGTATAATAATGCTGTTACCTGACCTCTGATCAATGCTTTTCTCTGATCTGATGTTCTGCCTAATTTTCTATACTTTGCCATTTTTATAATCCTCCATTGTGGAACATCCGGCCACGCCCTTTGGTCTTACTTACCGAATGCAATTTTTTAATTTGTTCACCCACGCATGAGCTGACACCTGCATGCCAATCGGACTTACTGCGTATGCCTTATTCGTCTCCCTGATTTAACTGAAGACCAAGCTCTTTCAACTTCGCTAAAACTTCTTCCAATGACTTACGTCCAAGGTTACGAACTTTCATCATATCTTCCGGTGTACGGTTCGTAAGTTCCTCCACCGTATTGATACCTGCTCTCTTCAGGCAGTTGTAAGAACGAACGGACAATTCCAGTTCATCAATGTTCATTTCAAGAACTTTCGCCTGTGCATTGTCTTCCTTCTCTACCATAACATCTGTCTGCTGTGCAACTTCTGACAGATTGATAAAGAGACTCAGGTGCTCACTTAATACCTTAGCTGCAAGACTGACTGCTTCGTCCGGAGCCAGTGTGCCATTGGTGAATACATCCAGTGTCAGTTTGTCATAATCTGTGATCTGACCAACACGGGTGTTTTCAATCGTAAGATTTACACGCTCAACCGGTGTGTAAATTGAGTCAACCGCGATC
>CAMBKU010000082.1 GCA_945868305.1 uncultured Lachnospiraceae bacterium
CATTTGCTTGGCAGGAGCATTTTTCAATTATCCGGTGGAGAAAAACAGCGGATTGGAATTGCCAGAGCATTTCTTCATAATGCACCGTTTATGTTGTTAGATGAGCCTACCAGCAATCTGGATTCTTTAAATGAGGGAATTATTTTAAAGTCCTTAAAGGAAGCCTGTGAGGAAAAGACGGTTGTTTTGGTGTCTCATAGAAAATCTACTATGAATCTGGCAGATATTATATATGAAATAAATCAGAGGACGGCATAGGCAAAAAGCTATGCCGTCCTCTGACTTTAGAATGCATCAATAATTTTTTTCGCTGACTTCAAAATAACTCTGTGGATGGGCACAGACAGGGCAGATTTCCGGAGCGGCGGTTCCTACAACGATATGACCGCAGTTACGGCATTCCCATACTTTGACTTCGCTTTTTTCAAAAACGGATGCTGTTTCCACATTTTTAAGAAGGGCACGATAGCGTTCTTCGTGGTGTTTTTCAATGGCACCGACCATTCGGAATTTAGCAGCCAATTCAGGGAAGCCTTCTTCCTCTGCAGTTTTTGCGAATCCCTCATACATATCTGTCCATTCGTAATTTTCACCTTCTGCAGCAGCGGCAAGGTTAGCAGCGGTATCACCGATGCCGTTTAATTCCTTGAACCACATTTTTGCGTGTTCCCGTTCGTTTTCAGCAGTTTTTAAGAATAATGCGGCAATCTGTTCAAATCCTTCCTTTTTTGCCACAGAAGCAAAGTAAGTATATTTGTTTCTGGCTTCTGATTCACCGGCAAAGGCTGCCTCCAGATTTTTTTCGCTCTGTGTGCCCGCATATTTATTCTTATTTTCTGACGTGACAGGTTCAAGATTTTCACCTGTTGCGCGGCAGCGCGGACATGTCGGAGTTTCTCTCTCTTTTACATCAAAAACTTCCCCACATATTTTGCATCTGTATTGTCCCATAGTTGTAACCTCCTTATTTTTCAGCTCGCGAGGAGCAGTGTTAACAGATATATTTGGCTGACCGATATGCCGGATACCAGTATATTCGGCGATGTCTTTATCGGTCGTTACAAGATTGTAAACAGACAATCCGTGAATGGAGCGGTTGCCAGTGATTCGGGCAAAGGTTTTTAGTTCATCAAGAGAAACATTTAAAAAATTTGCCACGCGCTGGGCCGCGCTATCAATTTTAAGTCGTTCCCGAAGCTCCGGATTTTGAGTGGCTACACCTACCGGGCAGTTGCCGCTACCGCAGATGCGATATTGCTGACAGGCTGCGGCGATAAGCCCGGCGCTGGCAATTGCAACGGCATCTGCCCCCATTGCCAAAGCTTTTGCAAAATCGGCAGACACGCGAAGCCCTCCGGTAATAACCAGTGAAATATCTGAATGTATGGAGTCAAGGTACTTTCTGGCTCTATGTAGTGCGTAAATCGTAGGAATCGTGGTTGCTTCTCTTAAAAACAGAGGACTTGAGCCGGTAGCACCGCCTCTGCCGTCAATCGTAATAAAATCAGGGTTCGCAAATACACAGTATTCCAAATCCTGTTCGATATTTCCAGCAGCAATTTTAATGCCGATTGGCCGGCCGCCTGACCGGCTGCGCAGCATATCTACCATATCCCGCAAATCCTCTTTGGAATTAAGCTCGGGAAATTTGCTCGGACTTTGAATTGATTCTCCCTGCTTTTTCCCACGGATTGCAGCGATTTCTTCTGTCACTTTTTCTCCGGGCAGATGACCACCCATTCCTGGTTTAGTGCCTTGACCAATCTTAATTTCAATAGCATCTGAAGACTGCAGGTTTTCATCTGTCGCACTGTATTTATTTGGAACATATTCAAATATATATTTGTATGCCGCCTGTTTTTCCTCCGGTAAGATACCGCCTTCGCCGCTGCACATTGCCGTTTTTGCCATTGCCGAACCCTTTGCAAGAGCAATTTTTACTTCTTTTGATAAAGCGCCGAAAGACATGTGCGAGATGTAAACAGGATTTTCCAATATCATTGGCTTTTTTGCATGTTTGCCAATTATGGTGACAGTATCTACAGGTTCTCCGTCATTTAACGGTGGCGGATTGAGTTGTGCACCCAGTAGCAGAATATCATCCCAGTTCGGTATCGGCATTTGTGTACTCATTGCACTGCCGATAGATTTTCCGGTCACGGCCATTTCATGGATCTCCTCCATATATCGACAGGATGTATCGTGTCGAAGCGTTGCACTGTCATAGCTTAGGTTTCCCGAATAGGATTTCGGTGTTTCTTTTTCACCTTCTGTGGTTACAGGTACCAGATTGGAAACCGGTAGCTTGCAGACCGGACAGCAGGTAAGCTCGGAAATCGGTTTTCCTTCCTTTTCCTCGTCATAAATTGCCCCACAAATCATACATTTGTAAATTGCCATACAATTCCCCCTATTTCTAATGTGACGATAGTTTTAGTGATGAAAAACAAATAAATTTTTTGACAATTATATTTGGTTTTATTATATCAAAAATGAATTTTAATGTCCAGAAAGATGAAGGATTAAAAACGCTTATATATGTGGTGGATTTACTTGACATCTATATCTTACGAGTGTAAGATAATGAGTGAGTGGAGGAGGTGAATGAGGTGAAAGGAAATATTTTTGCTGTTTTACTTTGTAGTTTGATGTTGCTATGTTCTTGTCAGAACGGAGATAAGCGAGAGGAAGTAGAGGTAGAAATTACCGAGAGCACTTCAGAAGTAGTTACGGAAAACGAAAGAATAGATTCTATGGAAAAGGGTTATGATCTTCCGATTGAGGAAGAAGTAAAAGTGGCGGCTGAATCAGACTGCAAGGATAGGATGCTGCAAATTAAGGAAATCTACACAGAAGTGGACAAGGGAAATGCGTCCAATAAAGTAATCGGAGAAGAAACTGCCGGAAAGATGCGTTTGATTTTGCAGGAATCCGGCTGCCCGGTTATGGTGAGAGGTTTTACTTACAATATGGTTAATTATGAGGAGATGGAGAAGTTTCTGAAAGATTCGCTAGGTGGGAGAGCCGGAGAAATTGTTACATATGAAATTCATTCAGATGGTGGAATAGGAAGAAGGCAGTTTATTTTCGATGGTGCGGATATGTATGTATTAGATACAAATGCAGTATGGAAAGAGGAAAATGAGCCTGGTATTACATATACTTCCTATACAAGAATAAAAGAATGGAAATATACAACAAAAGGTTATTTTGAATTTGCGTATTGTGTGCCGGAGCCGCCGGAGGTTAGTGAAGTTGTAAACGGAAATGTTTTGATTCGGGTAAAACCACAGGAAGAAAAAAATATGGAAATTGCCGGGAAATATTTGCTGCCGATAGGGTATCATGGAAATAATCTGCTTTGTTCTGATTGGGACGCAGAACATATGGATAAGCTGGACTATAATGGCTTATTTCAATATTTGTACTTTGTGGAGTATAGGGAACAGCCAGATATGGATCAATATATAGATGGAGTTGCGCAGGAAGAATTTGAACGCCTGATTATGAAATATCTTCCCGTTACCGCTGAGCAGCTTAGGCAGTATGCGTCATATGATGCAGAAAATCAGACGTATGCATGTGCCAGACTTGGATGTTTAAATTATGCACCGACAGATTTTGGAACTTCTTGTCCCGAAATTACGGATATACAGGAAAATGAAGATGGAACAGTCACATTAACGGTGGATGCGGTATGCGAGATGTCGGGAGATGATGCGGTGATGAGTCATAGACTTACGGTTTCTTTCCCGGAAGAAGGAGGGATTGTTTATTTGGGAAATGAAATTTTAGAGAGCGGAACGGGAGAAATGACGAATCAGCCGTAGAGAGTCTTTGGGGGGAGAAAGCCCCCCAATTTTATGGATTTGTCGGTGTTTTTGTGTCGAAACGGGTTACAATCATATGGATGATATACGGAATCAGAATTACTGGAATGGCAAGATATGCAAGAATACTGTATGCCTTCTGAATCAGTGTGAGTAAACCGAACTGTGCAATACCGAAATCCATGATACAGCAGATTAAGGCCACAATAATTTGCCGGAAGGCTGGTTTGCCTGCCATAGTTGTTTGTGCCATATTTTGGCTTTCCAGGCTGTTACAGATACGTTTTACCATAGCAGCGACCATGTTTACAGCAGTGGAAACAGCACCAAGAATAATCAGAACGGAAATTAAAGGCGTTAAAACTGCTTTTCCCACGCCATTTTGGACCATAAACAGGGTGGGAACACTCTGATTAGCCATCTCGGGTTTTGTGTATACAGTAAGGATTCCAAGAACTACCATTGTCATCATAAGGGCATTGATGATAAATCCGATTCCCATACTTTTTGCCGCATCTTTCGGTTTCTCAAACGACTTGGCATGTTGGACAAACACCGCTATATTAGCTAGCTGAAAGGTTCCGTATATAAATGCGGAATACAGGGATTTTCCAAAAGACGATTCTGTCGATTTCATTGTCTCTAAAGTGGCAGAGATTTCCCCAGCGCCGGAGATAATGTTTGGAATATAGACAATCAGCAGTCCAGCAATGATACAGATGGATAGCACAGAAGCAACTTTTCGAACTAAATCTGTGCCGAAAATAGCAACAATAAAAATGAAAATTCCAATCAGCAAAGTACATAGCAGATAAGGAAGTCCTGTCAGTGTGCTTAAGGTGGCACCGCCCGTTGCAAAGGCCACTGCCGGTGCTACGCACATGACACAGACATAAAGCACCTCAAACAGGTTGGAAAATATCGGCGCAAACTTTCCATAAAAGGCATTATTATAGGAACGATAATCATAAACCTCATGTTTTCTTGCAAAACGCAGGCTGTACGCAAAAAATATGGCGTTATAAAGCATAGCAGCTACAGGCATAATCAGACACCAGCGGCCATATCGTACATAATAGCTGTAAATTTGTGCTCCTGAGGCAAAGCCACCGCCAAAATGAGTGGTAAACCACACAAACGCTACTCCCCAGATAATCATTCCTGTTTTGTTATTTTTTGTCATAGGATATGTCCTTTCCGACCCGTTCTCTCAATCTGTTCATTGCGTCTGCTAGCATTTCCTTTGTTACTTTGTATGGATAGTGTGCCACATCAGACATCTGAGGGATACGGTTCATACTTTCTTCCCATTGTTCTTTTGAAATATCAATTTCCTCCAAGGATACCGGAAGATGAATTGTCCGGTTTAACTGGTATATTTTTTCAAATTCTTCATATTGTTGGTCGACAAGAAGGGCCAGCAACACGCCAAAGCCTACCACCTCTCCGTGAAGGTGCTTTTCTTCGATTACCGGATAACGGGTCAGTGCATAAAAAACGGCATGTGCCAGACCGCTGTTATAATCCGGTGTAAAATCCTTAGTCAGAAAAATAGAGGCAATACCGGTTGTCACTACGATGGCAAGAACGACCTGTTCCACATCATAGGTGCAGAGTCTCTTTTTGTGGTCTGCAAACGCTTTTGGTCCGTATTCCAACAGAGGATTACGGCACATCTGGCTTATAGCAACGCCAAGAGCGGTAAAATGCTCCAGTTGTTCATCCCGGGAGGAAATCATTGCCTCGTAGTATTTCGCATAGGTATCGCCGATTCCCGCCCACATATACTGACTGGGTGCTTTTGCGATAATTTCTGTATCAATAAAAGCATGCATGGCTGGTCTTACAAAAAAGTTTGGCCGCAGAAAGGTACCGTCTTCGTTGTACATAATGGATACAGAGGTGCAGGCTGCACAGTTGGAGGCAATGGTAGGGAAGGTGAAAACCGGTTTGTCGTCCGTAATGCAGAGACATTTCACAGTATCTAAGGCCTTTCCTCCGCCTACGCCGAACACCATATCTGCTTCTTGATACACTGATAGTGCACGCAGCCTTTCTACATTGTCATAAGTGCAGTCTTTGCCGAAAAGTTCCGTTCCGATAATAATGAGATTTGTTTTTGCCACATAAGTCTTTATTTTTTCATATGCGGCTTCCAGCGCATTTTTTCCACCGATCACAAGAACGGTCTTTCCATAAGATTCACATACAGGACCAATTTTGTCGTAAATCGTATCACCGATGGAATAGCTCGGAAGATGTACTTCGTAATTTTCCAGTTTCATAACATTTTTCCTCCTAAAAAAGGCGTACCAACTCCTGTTGATACGCCTTTGTATACCTGCATACTATATTATCATGAAGTTTATTGGATTGCAATAAAGATATGTAACTTGCAATAGCGGAGGGATTGAGGTAATCTAAAGGAAGGAGGAAATTATGAAAAATAAGAAATTTAAAACCATAGAAAAATGCAAAAGAATATTTGTGTTGCTTCTTGTGCTTTGCACTCTGGCAGGGTGTGCGGGCAGTAAAGCAGCCGGAAATCAAAATGCCGGAGAGAGAGCAGATGATACGGAAAGCGTGGTAGATGATACGAAAAGGGAGCCGAATATTGTCTGCTGGGGAGACAGCCTGACTTACGGAACAGGCGGTGAAGGCGTGACCTACCCGTCGGTGCTTGCAGAGAAAACAGGACTTACCGTTTATAATTACGGTGTGCGGGGGGAGACCGCAAAACAGATTGCAATCCGTATGGGGTTGTATCAGATGACGGTTTTGGCATTTACGATTCCGGAAGATACGACGCCCGTTCCGGTTAGTCTGCTTTATCAGGGTGAGGATCCGGTGATGATGCGTCTTGGTGATGTGGGCATGAATCCATGTGAAATTTCCGGGGTAAAGGGAGAACTTTCTTATCAGGAGGCAGATGGAAAGTATTATTTTACGAGACTTGAAGCAGGAAAAGAGGTTTCTGTAGAGGAGGGCGCCGTTGTCACGATGGACGCAGCGGGGAAAGTTGATGCCAATGATATTGTAGTGCTTTTTGCAGGAAGCAATGATCGTCCGACAAAAGAGGATGCGGCAGCCCTTATTGCAACGGAAAAAGAGATGATTGCATATCTTGGCTCAGAGAAATATATCATAGTGGGACTGACTTCTCAGGAAATGATACCGGAAGTAGCAGCGGTGAATGAAGAATTAAAGGAAGCTTTCGGAGATCATTTTTTAGATATCCGCAGCTATTTTTTGGAACATGGTCTGGAGGATGCAGGTATCACGCCGACAGAACAGGACAAAGCGGATATTGTCGCAGGAGAGATTCCGTCCAGTCTTCGGGTGGATATCGTACACGGGACACCGGATTTCTATCAAATTTTAGGGGAACAGCTTTATGAAAAAATGCGGGCGGACGGATATCTGCCGAAGGAGGAGTAGAAGACGCAGTATGGAGACGCATGAGGTATTACAAAAAGTAAAAACTGGGGAACTGTCTGTGGAGCAGGCAGAACAGTTTTTCCGCAGAGAGCCCTTTGAGGAAATGGGATATGCAAAGATTGATACGCACAGGAAGCTGCGCTCAGGTTTTGCAGAGGTTATTTTCTGCAGCGGGAAATCCGATGAACATCTTTTGCATATATTTGGAAAGATATATGAAGAAGAGGGGGAGGTCATGGGAACCAGAGCCTCAGCAGAACAGGCAAAGCTGGTACAGGAACATTATAGAGAAGCGGAGTATGATCCGGTTTCCCGAATTATTAAAATAGAAAAGAAAAAGAAAGAACATACGGGCTGTATTGCAGTATGTACTGCGGGAACGGCAGATATTCCGGTGGCGGAGGAAGCAGCACAGACTGCAGAATACTTTGGCAGTCATGTGGAACGCATTTATGATGTGGGTGTCAGCGGCATCCACAGGCTGCTTGCCAACCTAGAGGAAGTACAGCGCGCAAATTGCATTGTAGCGGTTGCCGGGATGGAAGGAGCGCTTGCAAGTGTAGTCGGCGGTCTGGTGGACAAGCCAGTGATTGCAGTACCCACTTCCGTTGGCTATGGGGCAAATCTGCATGGCCTATCGGCTCTTCTTACCATGATAAATTCCTGTGCTAATGGGATTGCTGTGGTCAACATAGATAATGGATATGGTGCAGGCTATATTGCAACGCAGATAAACCGTTTGGGGGTAAAAAATGAAGAATAAATTGTATCTGGAATGTTTTTCCGGTATCAGTGGTGATATGATGGTGGCGGCGCTGCTAGATTTAGGGGCGGACGAGGCAGTCTTAAAAAAAGCGTTAAGCAGTCTTTCCGTTTCCGGATTTCAAATAAAAATAAGCAGAGTAAAGAAAGCAGGTCTTGACGCCTGCGATTTTGACGTGATTTTGGACAAGGGGCATGAAAATCATGACCATGATATGAATTACCTTTATGGAATACCGGAAAGCCATGATGACACACAGGAGCATGTGCATCATCATGAGCACCGGGGGTTATCAGAGATTTTAACCATTATTGACAACGCAGATATGACAGAGCAGGCAAAGAAAACGGCAAAAAAGATTTTTGGTATTCTTGCGCAAGCAGAGGCAAAAGCGCATGGTACGACCGTGGAGAACGTACATTTTCATGAGGTTGGTGCGGTAGATTCTATCGTTGATATTCTGTCGGTGGCGGTCTGTCTGGACAATCTGGGTATCGCGGAAGCTGTGGTTCCGGTTTTATATGAAGGAACGGGGCAGATTCGCTGTGCTCATGGTATACTTCCGGTTCCGGTTCCGGCAGTCTCTCATATTGTCACAGCTTATGATATTCCGCTTCATATCACAGATACCTGCGGTGAACTGGTGACGCCTACGGGGGCGGCAATTGCTGCGGCGTTGCGGACGGAGGAAAAGTTGCCGGAGCGTTTTGTTATTAAAAAAGTCGGATTGGGAGCCGGAAAGCGGGCATATGAAACCCCAAGTATTTTAAGGGCAATGCTGATTGAGGATCAGAGCTGTGAAAAGAATGTGGAAAGGGATGTTATCTATAAGCTGGAAAGCAATGTGGACGATTGTACCGGAGAAGCATTGGGTTATGTGTTGGAACGTCTTATGAAAGCGGGGGCGAGGGATGTACATTACATTCCGGTTTATATGAAAAAGAATCGTCCCGGTTATCAGATTAATGTCATCTGTGAAGAAAAAGATATTGCGAAGTTGGAGAAAATTATTTTTGCAGAGACGACGACCATTGGTATCCGTCGTCAGAAAATGGAGCGGAGCATTGTAAAGCGGGAATCCGCAGTGGTACGGACTGTTTACGGAGAGATATCCTGTAAGGTTTGCAGCTATGCGGACGGAAGCAGGCGCTATTATCCGGAGTATGAAAGTGTCGTTCAGGCGTGCCAAAAAGAGCAGGTTTCTTATCAGGAGGTATATCAGGCGGCAGTTGCGTCAGCGACAGAAAGCAGAAAGGCATAGAAAATGGATCAGAGGATATATGAGGAACACAAAAAGAAGCTTCTGGAAAAAATAGAAGATTACGCGAAAGAGGATGTGATACTTGCTTTTTCCGGCGGTGTGGACAGTGGGCTGATTCTTGCAATTGCCACGAAAGCAGCGGAAAGAACAGGGCATACGGTATATGCGGTGACCATCAAAACGACGCTGCATCCAATGGGAGAGGCAAAAGAAGCAGAGAGAATGGCAAAAGAAATGGGGGCAGTCCATAAGCTACTGGAAGTGGACGAATTTCAATGTGCCGGAATCGGGGATAACCCAAAAGACCGCTGCTACCGCTGTAAAAAATATATCTTCACGGAGTTAAAGCATATGGCAGAAAATATGGGGATTGCCACAATTCTTGATGGTACGAACGAGGATGATCTGCATGTATATCGCCCCGGTATTCGGGCACTAAAGGAACTTTCAGTAAAAAGTCCTCTCGCGGAGACAGGGATGACGAAGGAGGAAATTCGGGAATTTGCGAAGGAACTGTTTTTGCCGATTGCACAAAAACCGTCTGCACCTTGTCTTGCTACACGTTTTCCTTACGGAACCAGACTTTCTAGAAAAGAAATGGACAAGGTGGAAAAGGGAGAACAGTTTTTGCGTTCGCTTGGATTTTATAATGTAAGAATTCGCGTATATGGGGATATGGTGCGGATTGAGGTAGATGAAAAGGATCTGGGGAAAATCATGGAACATCGGGATAAAATTCTAAGCTGCTTAATGGATTTGGGATATCTTCATATCACATTGGACCTGGCAGGATTTCATTCCGGGAGCATGGATTTACAAATTACAGAAAAATAGAGGGGATAAGATTGTGAAAGGGAAAGGAAATGAACAAAATATATTTAATTGACAGTGA
>CAMBKU010000083.1 GCA_945868305.1 uncultured Lachnospiraceae bacterium
TTTTTAAGAAAAGTCCATTTTCATAAGTATGTTGTCTATATATAATAATCAAAGTTAGTTGTGGCTAACAAGAAGGGAAGTGGATTTCATGAAAAAGCCAAAACTAAAGTATCTGATGTTATGCATCATTTTAGCTGTGCTCTTGTTACTTTCGATTATACTATGCCTTAACTTTGGCGCAATGAAAATATCTTTTACACACACTTATCAGATTATTTGGGAGCGTATCAGAGGCATTGACCCTCGTGAAAGTACAATCGGGCTATCTGAATTTAACATTGTCTGGAAAATGCGGATGCCAAGAGTCATTATGGGAATTGCTGTCGGTGCCGGTCTGGCATTATGTGGAACTGTGATGCAGGCTGCCGTACAAAATCCTATGGCAGAACCATATGTACTCGGTATTTCATCCGGTGCATCATTAGGCGCAACTTTTTCCATATTTCTTGGAATGTCCATGCTTACTCCGTTCTGCGCCTTCTTCGGCTCTATACTTGCAACGGCAGCTGTACTTTTACTTGCCTCTTATGGCAGTAAAGCAACTTCAACGAAACTGGTCCTGTCTGGAACCATCGTGAATGCACTTTTCAGCGCGATTTCCAACTTTATTATTTCCATGTCCGGTGATTCGGAGGGCGTAATGACCATCAAGTTTTGGACAATGGGCTCCCTGACAAAGGCAGACTGGGATAATATCGCGATTCCCTTTGGAATTGTCATTATCTGCACCATCTTTTTTATGTCTCAGTACCGGATACTAAACAGCATGCTTTTAGGCGACGAAGCAGCAATCACACTGGGAATTTCCTTACCTCGATACCGCATGCTGTACATGGGCATATGCGCTTTACTGACAGGAGTTCTTGTTGCCTCCTGCGGAATCATAGGATTTGTCGGACTAATGATTCCTCATATTTTCAGAGCTATTGTTGGTTCTGACCACAGATATCTGATTCCTGTAAGCGTACTATCCGGCTCCATCTTTATGGTTTGGGCAGATGCATTTGCCCGCTCGGCAGTAAAAAATTCCGAACTACCAATCGGAATCATAACAGCTTTAGTCGGAGCACCGTTTTTTGCATACATTCTTATTCGCAAAAATTATCGGTTTGGTACAGATTAGGAGGATATTATGGAATTAAAAGTCCAGAATTTATCAGTTGATATTTCTAAGAAACATATTATTGAAAAGGTCTCTCTTGTGGTTGATAAATATCCGTTTGTTGCATTACTCGGTCCTAACGGCAGTGGGAAATCCACGTTGCTAAAATCTATTTACCGGGCGCTCAAACCTACAAGCGGAACTATTTACTTCGGAAATATCCCTTCCGAGCATATTCCAAACAGGGAGTTATTCAAAAAAGCAGCTGTTGTGGGGCAATTTAACACGGTAAACTTCGATCTTACTGTTATGGAAATGGTCATGATGGGAAGAACACCTCACTTAAAAATGCTGCAAAAAGAGAGCCGACACGACTTAGAAATTGCCGAAGAAGCACTTGAAAAAGTAGGTATGAAAGAATATAAAGACCGCAAATATGCCAATCTTTCCGGTGGAGAAAAACAGCGAATCGTATTGGCAAGAGCCATTGCGCAGGAACCGGAATTGCTCATTTTAGATGAACCCACAAATCACTTGGATGTTCATTATCAATTACAATTACTTACCATCATCAGAGAATTAAAAATTCATACCATTGCAGCGCTCCACGATCTGGCTCTGGCATCCCAGTTCTGCGATTACTTCTATATATTGAAAAAGGGAAATATCTGCTATGAAGGAACGCCGGAGCATGTATTAACCAAAGAGATGGTAAAGGAGGTCTATGGACTGGACTGCGAAATATGCAAAGTCCCGGATAAAAAATGCTATATGATCCATTACGACCTGCCTATAACACCTAGATAAATAAAAAAGAAAAGAGGATCTATTATGAGAAAAAATGTAAAACACCTTGTACCTATCGCTTGCGCCACCGCACTGATGCTTAGCGGATGCGGACAAACAGCCGAAACTCCGGCAGAACCATCTACCGAAAACGCCGTTTCTGATACCACAGAATCAATCGTATCTACCGATAAGGACATTGTTCAGGAACCTTCGGAATCATTAAGAACCGAATACCCTCTCACCCTTGAGATATACGGCCCGGACGGAACCGTCTATGAACAGACTTATGAAGCACCCCCTACAACAGTCATAACTAATATCCCTTCTGCTACAAATATGCTTTTGGAATTAGGATTAAAAGACTCTATTTATGGTATTTTACAACCGGATAATGCCCCGGAAGAAAAATGGGCTTCTGCGTACAGCGAGCTAAATGTGTTAGCGGATAAACAATCCATATCCAAAGAAGTTGTAATCGGTTCTGAGCCGAATCTGGTTTTCGGCCGTGCCATGCCCTTTACCGACGATGTTATGGGAAGCATAGATACCTTAAATGAAATGGGAATTCCTGTATATACCTTAAAAGCAAGTAATTTCCAGATTGAGCAAAGTCTTTCAAATGTGATAGAGGATGTCCGAAATATCGGTATGATTTTTGATGTTCAGGAAACTGCAAATGCTTATGCCGATGAATTAGAGAAAAGATTGAACGAAGTAAACAATAAAGTTGCCGCATTAGAGTCCGACACAACATTAAGAGTAATGTATATGACTGCCTATCAGGACGGCACCTTTAATACCTTTGGTGCCAATTCCGCCCTTCAGGAGTGCATGTTAAATCAGATCAATGCAGAAAATGTATTGGAAAAAGGTGAAAGTTCTCTAACTTATGAAAACCTCATTGCATTAAATCCTGATGTCATCGTATATGTATCCTCCGACAGAAATGCCCAGACAGATGCAGTGGCTGTAGAAACGCTGTTGGCAGACGAAACGATTTCCGGTGTAAATGCTATCAAAAATAATAAAATAATCGAAGTTCCTTATGATGCGTTAATGGATTATGGTCCAAGAATTTTTGACACTATGGAAGAATTATACGATTTTTTCTATGCACAATAAAGAGGATATAGCTATGAAAAAAATGGCACTTTCCGGGAGAGAATATATTATATTCTCTCCCACATCCCCCTTGACTGAAACCGAATGGCCCATTGTCATTCTCCACGGAGATTCACAAATGTATCAATTGATGACTGAAAAAAAATTACTGCCAATGAAGCACTGTCTCGCAGTAATGATTTTGTCCACAAACAGAATTGATGACTTCTCCCCCTGGCCATGCAAAGCCTTAAATGAAAAATTTCCTGACTTTATGGGAAAAGCCGATGACTATTTAAAATGGACTTATGCAGAATTACTTCCTACGTTAAGAAATGAATATCCTGTGACTGCCTCCGCTGATCATACCGGAATGCTTGGACAATCCTTAGGCGGACTATTAAATATTTATGCATACTTTTCATCCTGCCCAGATTTCTTTTCATATGCAGCATGTGTTTCTCCGTCCAGCTGGTATCCAAATCTCATCAACCGATTACAGGAAAAAATTACAGATAAAGCTCACAAAAAATGGTATATCTCCTCCGGCACAAAAGAGGGCATCAACCACAATGACCTAAAAAAACATACGGTGGATCTGACGCAGAAAATCATACATCTTTTACGGGAAAATGGACATGAAGTAAAAGAATACTGGGATAACGGCAGTCACCATGAATTTCTGGAAGACCGATATGAAAGAGCATTATCCTGGCTTGACATAAGTACCTTATAATTATTTCCGCAAGCAGCCCGAAACTGCTTTGGTGAACAACCTACATGCTTTTTAAATAAACGGCTGAAAAACAACGGGTCTTCGTACCCTACCCTGTGTGCCACTTCACAAATCGGCAGTTCA
Source organism: uncultured Lachnospiraceae bacterium (assembly GCA_945868305.1). Lineage (GTDB taxonomy): Bacteria > Bacillota > Clostridia > Lachnospirales > Lachnospiraceae > Roseburia_D. The sequence goes on from CAMBKU010000083.1 coordinate 3,852, forward strand.
CTGTTTGACAGCAAATCGCAGGCAGCGGACACACGGCAGGATATTACATACTGGATTGGTCTGACATTCTTATATGTATAAAAAAGATAACTAAACTGGTTACTTGTTTTCCCAAAGGTTTTTGCCAGAAAATCAAGACTCAGATTGAGCATATAATGTTCTCTGATATAAGCAGCGGATTCATTAATCAATTCATAATTATTTCTCGCCTCAGGAATAATGTAATCCTTATATAGAGAGTCGAATATCTCTGATAACAGATTATTTCTCTCAATCACATCAATCTGTTCTTTATGAAGGGACAGCGCCAGTAAATGATCAAGTGCCTGATAAACAATTTGTGGTTCTTTCAGCGAATGTTGAAACGTAAGTTGATTCGTAGTATCGTAATAAAGATTGATATAAACAAACGGTTCTTCACTAAGCACCTGAAAACGCAGTGTTTTTTCAGGACATCCGTGAATGACCATGCCTTTTGAAGCCAAAAACATCTCATCATCAAAATATATCCTGCACTTCCCGCTTACAGGAAACAGGAAAGCTCCTTTTGTCGTCCGATAGGATTCAAAAGGAGTTTTCTTGTATTTTATAAACTTATTTATATTGGATATTTGTATTTTTCCGCTCAGATATTGTCTGGCAGACTGTTCCATTGGATTCTTCTGTTTCATGCTGCTGCATCTCTTTTCTCGATGTTATCTTTATCTAACACATTTTAGCACCAGCTAACTCAAAAGTCCAGAAGTATTATTTTGTCACAGCTTCCAGCTTGCCGCCAATTCTTTTGACGCTACAAATCTTTTGTAAATTCCTTCCTGCTTTATCAGCTCTTCATGTTTTCCCTGTTGAACGATCTTTCCATGATCCAGCACCAGAATTCTGTCTGCATTCCGAACTGTTTTCAGCCTGTGGGCAATCATAAAGATTGTTTTTTCTCTGGTCAGTGCATCAATGGCCTCTGTAAGTTCCTTTTCGTTCTCCGGATCGACATTCGCCGTCGCCTCGTCCAGAATAATGACAGGTGAATCCTTCATGATGGCTCTGGCAATGGAAATCCTCTGCTTCTCACCACCGGAAAGGCTTGCTCCGCCCTCACCGATCACGGTATCATAACCATCCGGCAGCGCCATGATAAAATCATGACAGCAAGCTTTTTTTGCTGCTTCTATCACCTTCTCCATTGGGACGTCTTCCTGTCCGAAACGGATATTGTTTGCAATAGTATCCTGAAAAAGATATACATTCTGGAAAACAAAACTGAAATTTCGCATCAGACTGTCCATGCTGTAATTTCTGACATCTTCACCGCCTAAGGTAATGCTTCCTTTATCCACATCCCAGAATCTCGCAATCAAATGGCAAAGTGTTGTCTTTCCGCCACCGCTTGGCCCAACAATTGCTGTCGTGGTTTTTTCCGGGATATGTATTGATATATCATCAATAATTTTGGATTTGTCGTAATAAAAGTCCACATTTTTAAGCTCCACGTCGTAATTTTTCGGCGTAATTTCTTTTCCATTGATATCCATTTCCGGTAAATCAAGAACCGCCTGCACCTTATCCACACCGGCATCCACCACACGCAAGAGGGATGAGTAGTTTCCTGCTGTTCCCAGGCTGTCAAGAACAAGAAACGAGCAGATAATCATTCCGATACAGTTTAATAGTACCATGCTTCCCTGCAGATACAAATAGATGGAAAGCAATGTCATTGCAACCCCCGTCAGTTTAGTGATTCCATTTTGCATCTGCATCAAAGGAACAAACTTAAGTTCCATCTCCGTATTGATACGGCAATTTTCATCAATGGCGGCATTCAGTTTTTTCGAGGTTTTCCCGGTAAGATTGTAACTGCGAACCTCAGAAATTCCCTGCACATATTCTAACACTTTTTCTACCACATCCGTATCCGATGCTGCTTTGACTGGAGCAAGCACCTGACTTCGCTTCTGCAAAAAACTGTTCGTTGCAAAAAACAAAATAATCCCCGCCACGGCAACAAGACCGATTCTCCAGTCATAGCACAAAACCATAAGTGTAATGATAGCTGTTGCAAAAACGCCATGAAGTGTCATCATTACCACCCCGGTAGACACCTCCGCCATCTGCTCCATTGTATTGGTAGTAACACTTGTAATCTGTCCCAGACTGTTTTTATTGAAATATCCCATCGGCAGATAACGCATATGTTCGGCAATTTCGATTCTCTTATTCGAAGCCGTATAATAGCCTGCCTCACACTGAAGCATTGTAATATAATATTTCGCAACAGAACCAACGATAACGCTTACAAGCAGAATCCCAAAACACGTAAGAAGAAGCTTCGGCGTAACATCCTGCCTGATAGCACCGTCAATAAGCAACATAATCGCCGGAACTTTCATAGCCTGCATGAGTCCGAAAATCACTCCGAGAACCAGCGATTTATAAAACTTCTTCTTATTTTTTTCTCCACAGAAATCAAAGAATTTTTTAAATATCTTAAGCATATTTTTCACCTGCTTTCTCCTGTGTATCAGTCACCTCATCTTTGGCGTCAATATGCGACTGCCACATTTTCGAATATATTTTTCCTTTTCTTAAAAGCTGTTCATGCGTACCTTCTTCCGCAACCCGTCCATCCTTTATTACAAAAATTTTGTCCGCATCGGCTATAGTAGAAAGCCTGTGCGCAATAACGATTAACGTTTTCCCCTGCACCAGCTTTGCCACGGAGGACTGGATAATCGCTTCATTTTCCGGATCGGTGTAAGCGGTTGCTTCATCTAATATCACAATCGGCGCATCTTTTAGCATTGCCCTTGCAATGCAAATTCGCTGTCTCTCTCCGCCGGAAAGATGTCCGCCTGCGCCTCCCACAACGGTATCATAACCGTTTTCGAGTCTCATAATAAACTCATGACAACCGCTCTTTTTCGCCACTTCTTCTACTTCTGCGTCAGTTGCATTTAAATTTCCCATGCGGATATTCTCCCGGATGGTATCATCAAACAGATAATTTTCCTGTGAAACATATGCCACTTTCCGGTTATATTCCTCCAAAGACAAATCCCGGATATCCACTCCACCGATTTTGATACTTCCTCCATCCGCATCCCAAAAAGAGGCAATGAGTTTTGCAACCGTGGATTTACCACTGCCGGAAGGTCCCACCAGCGCATTTACCGTACCCTCCTTTATTTCCATATCAATCCCGTGAAGAACTTCTTTCTCCTCGTAACCAAAGGTCACATTCGAAAGAGAGATGGAATAATTTTTTACTTTTCTCTTATCTTTTACCGGACGCTCTAATTCCTCCCAGGACAGTATGCCGGTCACCTCTCCGATAATCGTACCTATCTTTGCCATATTATCGGTGTGAGACATCACAACGATTAACGGTGACACAAGTCCCAGTGACAAAATCAGACACATAATAAAATCAGCAAACGCAAGACTGCCGTTCATCAAAAAGATACCGCCAATCGGCAAAACCGCAAGGGTTGTGCAGGGCATAACCACCATGGCAATACAAAAAAATACGTTGCAACGGCGCATCCATTCTACATAGCAGTCTGCGCCCTCCTTTGCGGCAACCTCGAATTTTTCATAAGAGCTTTGTGTCTTTCCAAACGCCTTGATTACTTCAATTCCATTGATATATTCCACCGCTGTATCATTTAAAACCTTCGTCTTGTTCACCGTGTTCTGATAATTTTCCTCATATCCAATCATCATCCCCATATAGGCAAGCATTCCTATCACAAGCGTGATCAGGGAAACTAATGCCATCCTCCAGTCAATGATAAGTAGATAAACAAATACTGCCAAAGGCGCCAACAGGTTTGCCGTAAATTCCGGCAACACATGAGCGAGCGACGTTTCGATACTGTCCACACGCTCTACCATGATATTTTTCAGTGAACCGGACGGGGTGTCCAAAACACGTCCAAGCGGCACTTTTGCCAGCTTATCGCACAAACGCTTCCGAATCGACGCCAACACATAAAAAGTAGCCTGATGGGAGCAGGAAGTGGAAATCCCATGAAAAATAACTCTTCCTACCCAGAATACTGCCATAACAATGCCGGCTTTTAAATAAAACTGCCAGTCGCGGTTTCCGCCTATCAGCTTTGCCACTATATTACCCATGATGATATAGGGCACAATACTGCAGGCAACTCCAAGTATTGCTGCTGCCACACTCATGGCATACAGTTTTTTCTTCTCACCCGCAAACTCAGCAAGCCAGCTCACTGTACTTCTTTTCTTTTGCTTCATTGCAAAGTTCCTCCTTATTTTTGTTAGTGTAATCTAACCAATAATTTATTTTTAAGAGAAATCCAAAATGAATTTCTCTTATTAACAGACCAACTATTTATTTCCAAATTTCACACCCAAAAGTTCCTCCCAGCCTGCGGCACAAAACCTTTCAAGCTGCAAAACATACTCTTTCGCTTCTGCTTTGGGCATATCATGAATGATTGTTTCAAACACTCCGGAGAAAAGCCCGCTGGCAACCATATGAATCAGATTTTTATTGATTGGCTCCACCGAACACCCCATTTGCTTTAAGGTTTCTATGTAAGCAAACGTAGACTCTGCTTCTTTTACCACCAGCTGGTGGATAAAGTCCGCATATTTTGTCCCTTCTGCACACAATATAATCAATTTAAATGCATCATAATTATCATAAATGTATTCAAGCATTTGCATCACTGCTTCACCTGAAATCTCCGTCATCTTAATTGTCTGTTCTTCTCCCGAAAGCTTTTCAAAATCATCCAGGGTGGTATCAAAAAGCCGAAAAACATATTCCGCCTGTTCTCCAACCAATGCATCGAACAGCTCTTCTTTGCTACCGTAATAGCCATAAAAAGCGCCCGTTGTCACACCCGCCGTTTTTACAATGTTTCTTAGGGATGCAGACTGAAAACCCTTTTCCATAAACTCCCTTCTGGCAGCTGTATGGATTTTCTCCAGTGTGGATTGTTTGTCTTCAGACATCATCTCGCCTCCTTATAACAGTGTTATATAACACTGTTATAGTGTATTATGCAAAACGCTCTTTGTCAAGCACTTTTTTGCCACTATGAAATAAAAAAGTTCAAATTTACGCTTGACAATATATGGAAATAGTATTAATGTTATAAACAGTTAATGTAATTAACACTTATTCACTGCATCAAAAATATTCATAAAGGATGGAATTATGCAAAACATTACAAAACTGTATGACCTCATGGAACGTGTGGCTCACAAATATGCTCAATTTGAAAAGAAAACCCTGAAAATTGATGAAGATTTAATCTTAACTCATGTAGAAGTCCATACGATAGCGTGTATCGGTGATCACAGTAATCTTAACCTTTCCACACTGGCAAATCTGCGTGGTATATCAAAGAGTGCTGCTTCACAGATGATTAGCCGTTTACGCAAAAAAGATCTTGTGAATAAACAGCCCTCTCCTGATTCAGAAGCGGCCATCATTCTCACTCTTACAGAATCGGGACAAAAGGTTTACGAATATCACAAAAAGCATCACGAAAACACAAATTCCGGCATCTTCCGAATTTTAAGAGAACTTCCTGAAAATTCCGGTGATGCGCTTATTGCAGCTTTGAACGAATTTAATGCACAGTTAGATACCTGGCTTAATGAATAACCCTATGTAGATTATTGGAGCTTATCAAAAGCTCCTCTCTTTTCTTCATTTTTGTTAATATGCTTAACTGTAAATAACATTAACTTTTAATTTCATTAACTAATTAGGAGGATTTCATATGAAACAACAAAACGAAAAACAATTTTTAATGGAACAGGAAGAAGTTCCAAATGCCTTATTAAAGCTTGGAATTCCAACCATGATTGGAATGATGACTTCCGCCATTTATAATCTGGCAGACACTTTTTTTGTAGGAACCCTTGGTACAACACAAACAGCGGCTGTTTCCATTGCATATCCAATCAGCATGATTTTTCTGGCAATCGGACTGTTGTTTGGGAGCGGTGCTTCCTC
>CAMBKU010000084.1 GCA_945868305.1 uncultured Lachnospiraceae bacterium
GGTGCTTCCTCTTTTAGCATGATTGCCATGCTTGCGGGCGGAATTGTTAATATGATTTTAGATCCGGTTTTTATTTTAGTTTTTCACCTGGGTGTAGCAGGAGCCGCTTATGCAACGCTCCTTTCAAGACTTGTTTCCTTTTCCTTTTACGTCTATTATCTTTGCCGTAAGAAAAGCAGTTTTCACTTTTCTTTCCATAACATCAAACCGGAAAAAGTTCTGATATGTGAAGTTTTAAAAATCGGTATGCCAATGCTAATTTACCAGCTTTTGTGTAGTATTTCACTCAGTGCCACCAATTTCGAAGCCCGTTCTTACGGCGATTCTGTAATCGCGGGAATTGGTGTGGCAAACCGTATCCTTTCTCTTGGAAGTATGATAATTACAGGCTTTTTAAAAGGCTTTCAGCCATTTATCGGATTTAACTATGGTGCAAAACATTATGAACGTGTAAATACTGCACTTCACACAGCTTTAAAGTGGGCTACTGTGTTTTGCATCGTAGTAGGAGCTGGTCTGATTGCATTTCACACACCTCTCATTCATCTGTTTACTAAAACAGACACCGAAATGCTGAAAGTGGGAAGCCAATTTCTTATTTTAAATGCAGTCACTTTCATGGGATTAGGATTTGCTATGGTATATGACTTCTTCTTCCTTGGAATGGGTCTTGGAAAACAGGGCGGAATGATCAGTATGGGCAGACAGGGATTTTTCTTTCTCCCGCTTATCTTCCTTCTTCCGAAGTTTTTTGGCTTAACCGGCATACTGCTCGCACAGCCAATCGCAGATTTACTCACTTACGGCATGGTCATAAAAATGAGTTGGCATAAATCTTTTGTCCCTGAAACGGCACAAAACATTTTTGCCCACTAATACCAAACTACATTTTCGTATACTACTCCTGAATCAGTGCGTAATAATCTTCCCTGGTGAATCTGTGATAAATGGTATGTCCCATTTCCATTTTAACGCAATAATACCATGCATCCGGTTTTTGATCCGGGAAATATAATACATAATCAAAATCCGCCTCCGGTTTCATCTTCTCACAGACATAGTGTTCATTGAACTGTGCAAAACACGCACAGATTTCTTCTACTGTAAGATGATGATTTTCCTGAAAGAGGCGGATGATATGTTTTAAAAACACCGGATCCGCTATCTGCTCATGCACATAAGCCGCTCCTTCGGGAGAAATACATACTTCAATCCTGTCATCTTTGCACAGAGAAAATTTAATCTCTCCAAGTACTGTATCTGTAAATTTCTTTTCCTTTTCCAGAAAAGCAAGCAACTCTACGCCACTTCCGTAATGTACCTGTAACAGATTTTCCAAAGACGAAACCGGAAAATATAACCGGATTACTTCTTTAACAAATCCCAGTTTTAACTGTGCTTCCTTTATCTGCTCTATGATGTTTTCCATAAATCTTTCTATCATCATATCTGCATCATCCCCTCTTAAGCCATGCATTCTCAGATACACCTTTCATGCATTTCAGTTTTTTCTAATCTTTGAATAAATCTTCCAGAATTTCTTCCGGCGTCATGTTCTGGTAGCCATCCGGATCACTAATTCCTCCGTTTTCCCCCGTCAGATTCCAGGAAAACTTTCCGGTATACTCACCGTCAATCGTTGTATACTGCTCATAGTCTTTCAATGCTACCGGATATCTTTCATACCATTCCGGGAAATACTTAGACATATAAGAATCGGCAAGACGATATGCTTCACAGCTCTCATCTGCTCCAATTGCCGAAAGTTCCGGTCCTCCTCCCGGCTGTCCGGTCCTGCTTAATGCAGGTGTACTGTGCAGAATCAGAATACTGCCATCCTCACAGGTTCCAACGCAAATCCACACATGACCACTGATACTGAGCACATCACCCGGTAGAAAATCTGAATTTTCATGGTCTGCCGGCTTTTCAAACTCCTGTGTCCACTCTCCCCAGCCTTTTTCCGCAAGCGTTTTTGCTGTCTTGGTTGACCCCATAACATATCCATCCTGATTACTTTCCGTATTCATGACATTATAAAGTGTCCAGCCGATATATCCAGAGCAATCCAACCCTGCATAATAATATTCGTTATAGCCTCCATAAGGATAATAACTGTTTGCTGCATCCTTTTTCGTCTCGTCACCATCCTCGTCCCGGTAGGTATAATTTTCATCCTGTGACTGGAAGAACCTTACCCAATCGTCCGATACACCAATTGTTCTCGTCTGAATTGCCGAACCAACATCCTGCCAGTCCCAACCGCCACCATAGACATAAAGCGTTGTTCCTACCGGCATAAATGCCGTAGAAAGAAAATTTTTCAGTGTCCGCTCTCCTGCCACTGCACTGACAAAAGGCTGGTAATTCTCCCTATCAGAATTCTCCTTTTCATCTGCAGCCATCACAATTTCATCTACTATCTGAATTTCATAGGAATATCCTTCCTTTAAACAATTCTGAATCGGGTAATCATATGCTCCCTCCGAATCCATGACTCCGTTATCTATTTTTAAGTTTTTTTCTTTTCCGTCAATCTCAAACCGATAGTAGAAGTCATTTTTGGTATCTTTATTCACTTCTTCTGCACCATAATTTTCCACTCCAAGATAAACCGCATCCACGGTTTCCACAGTTTTCATGGCTTCTGTGCCCTCCACAGTCTCCGTGACAGGTATTACGTCTGTGGACTGCTCTCCCTGCTTCGAACATCCACCAGCCATAAACAATGTAACAGGCATCAAAAATAAAAACCCTTTCCCAATTTTTTTCATTTTCACTATTTTCCCTTCGTTTTATCATGCGTACTTTTTTATACATCCTATTATATCATTCATGTGTGTATCTGTCATGCATTAATCGGTTATTCATGTCTCAGATTGTTACCGTCAACTTGTCATTAGAAAAAGAAGTTATCACTTTGCATTCATTTTTACCAGTTCTTCCATAACCCTTTTCATAAATTCTTTGGTTTCACAGCAATCATTTTCTATCCACTTTAACAGCAACATGGCATAACCACCCGCGCAGAAAATCGCCATATAATAACGAATTGTCTGATTCGAAGTTTCTATGGGCTTACAATCCGGATACATATAAATTTGTGGAAGCATAGACGAAAATGTTTCAAACAAAAGCGATTCCAAATGATTTTCCTTTAACAGCAGTAAAAAGTCTTTGTGATGACCCCAAAAATCAAAAAACAGAAAACTAACATTCGGTAAGCGCCTGTCTGATTCACAGTCAAATAAGTGACTGTACGACTCACAAAGCATTTGAATATGATAGACAATCAGGCTTTCCTTGGATGAAAAAAGACGATAAAAGGTTCGTCTTGATAAATCAGCCTCCTGACAAATTTGCGTGATTGTTATGTCCTGAAAAGAGTTATTTTTCATTAGCATAATAAGAGCATCGCACAACCATTTCTTTGACTGTTCCTTTTGTTTTTCCTGTTTGTGGTAAGAAGAACCTGTTTTCTCATTGCTCATAAAACCCTCCTATTTGATGTCACAATATTGTGAATTTGATGCACATATCACGTAAATATTGATAATTTTATGATGTTACATTATACTTTGTCTAAAGCATTTTATCAAGTATATCAATAGATAAAAAATCATGTTATAAAGGAGTAAAATTATGAACGCAACCACATTTTGGAATGTAATCGGCGCATACAATCAGGCAACTATTTTTGCACAATGTTTCCTTCTTTTACTGTTATTCACAAGCGTTATTCTCGCATTAAGAGAAAAGTGGATAACTGCCCCAAAGCTGATGCTTGGAATTTGTAATTTATTTATCGGAATTATATTTGAATTGAAATTTGGAACGGACCCCATTCAAAAATACTTTGCCGCACCTCTTTTTATTGTAATCGGTATTTTATTTCTATATGAAGGAATCCGGTATCCCAAAGATAAATTTAAGCAATTTGGAAAAGCAGAGATTTTCTTACTCATATTAACCTTATGCTATCCGTTGATAAGCTGTTTGCTGGGACATTACTTTCCTAAAATGGTTCTATACATCATGCCATGCCCGCTAATTTGTTTTTCCCTTTTAATCTATTCCAGATATCAACGAAAAAACAAACTGCTTTTGCTGCTGATGACGATATGGGGAATGACAGGAATCAAATCCCTGTTTTTCCACGTAATGGAAGATACCATTTTATTTATTTTAGGAATATACGGAATTTACCTGATTTTAAAAGAAATAAGAAAGAAAAAAGGAGAGAGTGTGACCTAATAAGTTACACTCTCTCCTTCGCAATCTTTTCATGTCTATGGCACAAAATTAAAACCATGTGCCAACCTTCTCCATCCCCCTTGAAACCTGCTTCCCATATGCTATACTTTTCTCAGACATTGTCACACGTGTGCCATATTAAGAAAAGGAGACAATGACTTATGAATATCAAGGAAAGATTTGTAGAATACGAAAAGAAAGCACCTTTAAAAGTGGCAAAATTGAAACATGGAAATTTTGCATATCATTATTACAAAAATGAAAATCCAAAATTGGATGTTACGCTGGTATTTTTAGCCGGTGGAAGCGGCCTTGGTAACAGTATCTTCTATCTGGCAGAGGCTTTTATGTCAAAATACCATTTAATAACCTTCAATTATCCAATGGATTTCCCAAATAATGCAGCGCTTGCCGATGCAATGGCCGAACTGTTTACACAAATCGGTGCTAAAAATATTTATCTCATCGGACAGTCTTACGGAGGATTACTGGCACAGATTGTTGCAAGAAGACATCCTGACATGATCAAAGGTCTGATTCTTTCCGGCACCTGCTCTTTATCAGGGGACATTAACTTTGAGGGCATGTGTAATATTGTTGATATGATCCACCCAAAAAAAGTTGCCAAAAACATCAAAATGGACAAACGCATCCCAGGTTTCTTATTGACCCCTATGTTCAAGCTTATGTGCAAACGTGTTCTCAAGGATAAAAAAAGCGCAAATCTCTTTTCTGATATCATTGATCTTTGCAAGGATGATTTAACGAATGATTACTTCGTACATATGGATATGCTCTTAGCCGATCTTGCAACTGAATTCGGCTCCCATAAACCGGAAGATTTTATAATGTTTGATCATGAAGTGTTGATTTTCTTCTCTAAAGAAGATACTATATTCTGTGACAACTTAAAGGATGCCCTGGTAAGCATCATGCCAAATCCCGTCGTAATTCCCGATTTAAAAGGCGGACATCTGGCACTCCTCACAAGTTTTGACGAATATGTTTCTACTCTGAACAGCTTTTTAGAAGATCGTAACAAACATATATGAAAGGATGTATCTGCCAATGGAAACAGAAAAACAGACAAAAGACTGGATTGCCGACTCCTTGCTGGAGCTTTTGAACCATAAAAGCTACCACGATATTACAATCGGTCAGGTAGCCGCAAACGCCCATATTGGCAGAAGAACCTTTTACCGCTATTTTAAGACAAAGGATGACATTGTTACATATATTTCCTCGAAGCTTATGGACCGGTTTGCTGATACTATTTTAAAAAATCATGCAACCGATTTAAAAGGTGTTGCAAAATCCTATTTTGAATTCTGGGAAAATCATATTGACGTGCTTCTTCTTTTAAAAAAGGCGCACCTTTTATATTTTATTGAAGATAACCTGCCTGCTCTCATCGAGCAGGTAGCTGTCCAAACAAAACATGCATCAGGGGCTGACCTTGCCGCACTTTCTTCCGAACAACTAGAGTTATACCAATATATGTTCTATTTCAGACTGGCAGGCTTTTGGAAACTCACAACTGTCTGGTGTTCCGAAACACCCCGGAAAACACCAGAGGTTATGAGTGAACTGATGCAAAAAATTGTTTATGAGGAAATATAACTCTTATCTTTTTACTTAATCTGCCAACCCTCGGCTTCTTCTCTTACTTTGATAAAATCAAGATATCTGCCTTTTTCACGAATCAGCTCTTTGTGCGTACCTTTCTGTACAATCCGTCCGTCATCTACCACTAAAATCTGGTCCGCATTTTCAATGGTTGCAAGGCGATGGGCAATCGTAATAATTGTCTTGCCCTTTGTCAGCTGTGAAATTGCCTCCTGAATCAGATGCTCATTCTCCGGATCGATGCTTGCGGTTGCTTCGTCTAAAATAATAATCGGTGCGTCCTTTAGCATTGCCCTTGCAATGGAAATACGCTGTTTCTGACCACCGGATAACGTTCCTCCGCCTTCTCCGATTACCGTATCATACCCATCCGGCAACTCCATTATAAACTCGTGGCAACGTGCTTTTTTCGCTGCCGCAATCATTTCCTGTTCTGTTGCATCCGGTTTTCCGAAACAAATATTGTTGCGGATAGTATCATTGAACAGATAAACATTCTGGAATACCATAGAAATGTTGGAAAGCAGGCTGTCACAGGTAAATTCACGCACATCATGTCCGCCTACCTTGATACTTCCGCCGTTTACATCATAGAAACGCGCAAGTAGGTTACAAATCGTACTTTTACCACTACCGGAAGGTCCTACGATTGCTGTCGTTGTTTTTTCCGGAATTTCAAACGTCACATCCTTTAATATCTCACGACCATTTTCATAACCAAATTTCACATGATCAAATGCAATATCAAAATTAGAAAGTCTGATATCTTTTCCGTCACTATCGATAAAGTTTCCTTCTTTCAATGCATCAATCTGATCCATCGCTGCATCAATCACAGAAAGCACATGTGCACTGTCACTGATTGGCTCTAAAGATGCAAATATACTAAATGAGAAGAATACAAACATCAACATAATCGGAAGTTCCATAGCTCCTGTAAGTCCCAGATAGCAGGCTGCTCCTGCAAGTGCTACCGAAGCAATCTTTAACATCAAAAGATGTCCGCAGTTCGCCGGAGTAAATCCATACTCAATTTTCAATCTTATGTCACGGTTTTCCCTTGCAGCTGTTTTCATTGCCTGCATGGATGCACCGCCCTGTCCAAACGATTTTACCGTCGGAAGTCCATGCACATATTCAAGCACCGCTTCCTGCAGATTTTGTCCTGCTTTTGTCTCAACCGGTGCATTTTTTGTACTGTATCTTGATATCAGTAAAAGAAACAGAAACGATGCTACGACTCCTGCAAGCGCAATAAGCGCCGTTACCGGTGAAAAGCATAACAGGCAAAGAAATACTACCAGAAAATTTAAATATCCTCCGATAAAATCATCAACCATACGGATTCCCATATTTTCAAGTACATTCAGTCCGGTTGTAATGGAATTTAAAATATTTCCGGTGCTATTTTGTTCGAAATACCCAAGTGACACTCTCTTTAATGCATCACCAATCGCAAGTCTGTCTTTTGCCACAAGCTCATAGCTGATTCCCTCCTGAAACTTTGATCGCATATAATCAAAGGCAAACCGAAGAATTACAAGCCCTGCAATCATTTCAAAGCTATATAACACCCACTTTGTATCAAATGGTTTTCCACTCTGTATCGAAGTAATTAAAAGTCCAATTGTATATGCTGCTACCATAATCGGCATGGCAGAAAATAAATGCGAAAAGAAAGAAAATACAAATCCTATGTATAGCTTTGATTTCAAATCTCCGCACCAGTTTATGATACGTTTTAATGTTTTAAACATTTTGTGCCACCTCCTTTTTTTCTCCGCTTACCGACCAGTTCTTTGCTCCGATATGAGCTTCCCACATATTTTGGTATAATGGGCAGGTCGACAACAGTTCTTCCTGCGTTCCTTCTGCCAGAATACCACCATCCTTTAACACTACAATGTTGTCTGCATTTTTAATGGTAGAAAGTCTGTGTGCAATGACAAGCAGCGTTTTTCCTTTTGCAAGCTCAAAGATACTTTTTTGGATTTTATCTTCATTCTCCGGATCCGTAAATGCCGTTGCTTCATCCAGAATAATAATCGGAGCATTCTTTAGCATCATTCTTGCAATCGCAATTCTTTGCTTTTCTCCACCCGAAAGCCGCTTTCCGGCTTCACCCGCCGGCGTATCATAGCCCTTTGGTAATTTTTTAATAAAATCTTCGCACCTAGCTGCCCGTGCAGCTGCATAAACTTCCTCATCGCTCGCACCTGGATTACCCATACGGATATTCTCTTTTAGAGAACAACGGAACAGGAAATTATCCTGTGCCACAAAACTGATTGTATTTGAAAGCTGTGATAACGGCATATCTTTGATATTCACTCCGCCGATGGAAATCTTTCCTTCTGTCACATCATAAAATCTTGATATCAGTTTTGCCACGGTAGATTTTCCGCCTCCTGACGGTCCTACCAATGCAGTAAAACTGCCTTGTGGAAGTTCTAAGTTAATTCCGTGCAGTACTTCATCCGTACTTCCCGTATCATTATAAGAAAAACGGACATTTTTCAGTTTTACATCATATCCTTTCAAAGAAACCGTCTGACTTTTTTCCGGAAGTTCCGGCATTTCTAAGTATTCCTGTAATTCTTCTACCGTCATCTGCACTTTCTTCATTTCATTTCCAATTACCTCAAGCTTAGCAAGAGAGCCTACCATAGACATGGAAAGCATGACAGCCAGTGCTGCCTCGGCTGCCGAAATTGTCCCATTCGCTCCAAGCAACAATGCTACCGGCAAAACTCCAAGCAAGGTAGACGGAAACAATGCAAATGCCAATTTCATTGTTACCCAGGTAGAAGAAAGCCATTTCAAAACAAAGGTCTTATAATTTAAAATGGCAGAAGAAAATTTTTCATAAGACTGTCCGGTTCTTCCAAACGCTTTAATAACTTCTATTCCGTCTACATACTCAACGATATTGCTGTTCATCTCTGCAATGGATTCATTATATTTATCAAAGTTTTTACCACTGATTTTAAATGTCAGTCCCATACAGATGATAGAAAGCGGAAACGTAATGAGCGATGCCAAAAACAATCTCCAATCAACAACTGCAAGTGCAATCATGCTGACAATCGGTAAAACAATATGACCACTTCCTTCCGGTACCATATGAGCAAGCGGTACTTCAATATCCTCAATCTTGTCTACAATAACGCCTTTGATTTCCCCAATGCTATGTTTTGTTACCTCTCCCAAAGGCGCATGCAAAAAGCGCTCCGCCAACCGGTTCCTGAGTCCTTCCAAAATGTGATATGCTGCATAATGACTCGCAGAGGTAGATAATCCAAAACACACTATCTTTACTGCATAGGCCGCCAATGCAAAAAGGCTCCAAAATAAAATACCTTCTCCTGTAAGCGTATCATTCAAAAACAGACAGATTACGCGATAGAAACAGTAAAAAGGCACCAGTCCTGATGTTATACTGATAATCGATAAAATAACTGAAAGAATCAGTCCCCTTTTGCTCTCCTTTGCATAGGACAGCAGACAGGAAAGAAATCCCTGTTTTTTTGTTTGCTCTTTCATACACAAACTCCTTTCATAAAAAAATAAGAGTAATTAGTTTTCACTAACTACTCCTATTATTATAG